>CANEVG010000158.1 GCA_947442095.1 Sphingomonadaceae bacterium | reverse complement strand
GACCATGAACACGCCTGCGGTCACCATGGTCGCGGCGTGGATCAGCGCCGAAACCGGGGTCGGGCCTTCCATCGCATCCGGCAACCATGTGTGGAGACCAAGCTGCGCCGATTTGCCCATCGCGCCGATGAACAGCAGGATGCACAGCACCGTCATCGTGTCGAGCCGGTAGCCCAGAAACCCGATGGTCGAGCCCGCCATGCCCGGCGCGGCGGTCAGGATCGCGGGGATCGAGACGGTGCCGAACACCAGAAACGTCCCGAAAATGCCCATCATGAAGCCAAGGTCACCCACGCGGTTGACCACGAAGGCCTTCATCGCGGCGGCGTTGGCCGAGGGCTTCCTGAACCAGAACCCGATCAGGAGGTACGAGGCAAGCCCCACCCCTTCCCAGCCGAAGAACATCTGCACGAGGTTGTCCGCCGTCACCAGCATCAGCATCGCGAAGGTGAACAGCGAAAGGTAGGCGAAGAACCGCGGCTGATCCGGGTCCTCGTCCATATAGCCCCATGAGTACAGGTGGACGAGCGCCGAGACGCTGGTGATTACCACCAGCATCACCGCGGTCAGCGTATCGACGCGCAATGCCCACGCGAAGTCGAGATCGCCCGAACGCACCCATTGCAGCACCGGTACGACCGAAGCCTCAGCGCTGCCCGACAGGAACGAAAGGAAGATTGGCCACGACAGCGCGCACGAGGCGAACAGCGCACCCGTCGTCACGACCTTGGCTGCCCTCACGCCGATCAGCCGGGCACCCAGCCCTGCGACCAGCGCCGCCAGCAGCGGCAGGAACACGATAATCTGGATCGGATGCACGGCGTTTTTACCCCTTCATCCGGTTGACGTCGTCCACGGCAATCGTGCCCCGCCCGCGGAAGTAGATGACGAGAATGGCAAGGCCAATCGCCGCCTCGCCCGCCGCGACGGTCAGCACGAACATCGCAAAGACCTGGCCCACCAGATCATGCAGAAAAGCGCTGAACGCCACGAAGTTGAGGTTCACCGAAAGCAGGATCAGCTCGATCGCCATCAGGATGATGATCACGTTCTTGCGGTTGAGGAAGATCCCCAGCACGCCCAGCACGAACAGGATGGCGCTGACGACGACATAGTGTTCGATGCCAATCACAGCGTGACCCCCTGGCCCACGGCGGGCTTCACATTCACCGTTGCCTCATCCGGCCGCCTTGCAACCTGACGGCCCACGTTCTGCCCGCGGTTGTCGCTGCGCTGGCGGTGCGTCAGCACGATCGCGCCGATCATAGCGACGAGGAGGATGATCCCCGCCGCCTCGAACAGGAACAGATACCGCGTATAGAGCAGCGCGCCGATGGCGGCCGTGTTGGAAAGCCCGCCCGGCGTCTGCGCCATGCCGCTCGCCACGCCTAGCTGCAGTGCGCCGGTCTTCCACGCGCCCACGCCCAGCACCAGTTCGCACAGCAGAACGAGCGCAATCATCACGCCCAGCGGCGCGTTCTGGATGAAGCCTGCGCGCAGTTCGGCAAAGTCGATGTCGAGCATCATGACCACGAACAGGAACAGCACCGCGACCGCGCCGACATAGACAATGACCAGCAGCATTGCGATGAACTCCGCGCCCACCAGCACCATGAGCCCCGCTGCGTTGAAGAACGCGAGGATCAGCCACAGCACCGAATGCACCGGATTGCGGGCAAGGATCGTGATAGCGCCGGAGGCAATCACGAGGCTCGCGAAGAGATAGAAGGCGAAGACCTGGATCATGTCGCGCGGCCCCTAGCGGTACGGTGCATCGGCTTCAAGGTTTGCGGCGAGCGCACGCTCCCACTTGTCCCCGTTCGCGAGCAGCTTGGACTTGTCGTAGAGCAGTTCCTCGCGCGTTTCGGTCGCGTATTCGAAGTTCGGCCCCTCGACGATGGCATCGACCGGGCAGGCTTCCTGGCAGAAGCCGCAGAAGATGCACTTGGTCATGTCGATATCATAGCGCGTGGTGCGGCGGCTGCCGTCCTCACGCGGTTCGGCTTCGATGGTGATCGCCTGCGCTGGGCACACCGCCTCGCACAGCTTGCACGCGATGCAGCGCTCTTCGCCGTTGGGATACCGGCGCAGCGCATGCTCGCCGCGAAAGCGCGGGGAGAGCGGGTTCTTCTCGAACGGGTAGTTGATCGTCGCCTTGGGCTTGAAGAGGTACTTCAAGGTCAGCCAGTGCGCCTTGAGGAACTCCCACAGCGTGAAGCTCTTGATGATCTGTCCGACAGTCATGCGAAATGTCCGGTAGCCATGAGGTATCCGCTGATCGCGAACACGAAGAACAGCGACAGCGGGAGGAATATCTTCCAGCCCAACCGCATCAGCTGGTCATAGCGGTAGCGCGGCACCGTCGCCTTGACCCAGCTGAAGATGAAGAAGAAGCCGAGGATCTTGATCAGCAGCCACACGGTGCCGGGCACATAGTAGAGCACCGGAATGTCCAGCGGCGGCAGCCAGCCGCCCCAGAACAGCGTAGCGTTGAGCGCGCACATCAGCAGAACGTTGGCATATTCGCCCAGCCAGTAGAGCGCGAAGGCCATCGAGGAGTATTCGGTCTGATAGCCCGCGACGAGTTCGCTTTCCGCCTCGGTCAGATCGAACGGCGCGCGCGCGGTTTCAGCGAGGCTCGAGATCAGGAACATCACCCAGACCGGGAACAGCAGCGGGTTCGCCACGAAACCGTTGATGATCCAAACGTGGCCTTGCTGCGCCTTGACGATGTCGTTCAGATTGAACGAGCCCGCCCACAGCACCACGCAGACCAAAATGAACCCGATCGAGACTTCATAGGAAATCATCTGCGCGGCGGCGCGCATCGCGCTGAAAAACGGGTATTTCGAGTTCGACGACCAGCCCGCGATCACCACCCCGTAAACCCCCAGCGACGAGATCGCGAGGACATAGAGCACGCCGACATTGATGTTCGCCAACGTCGCGCCCGAATTGAACGGGATCACCGCCCAGGCCATCAGCGCCACGGTAAACGTGATGATCGGCGCGATCAGGAACAAGCCTTTGTTCGCCGCCGAAGGGATGATGGTTTCCTGCAGGAACACCTTGATGCCGTCTGCAAACGACTGCAGCAGGCCCAGCGGCCCCACCACGTTCGGCCCCTTGCGCAGCGCCATCGCCGCCCAGATCTTGCGGTCGGCATAGATCACCATCGCCACCGCGAACATCACCAAGAGCGAGATCACGAGGATCTCGATCACCGTGGAGAGGCCCCATGCGGCTTCATAGGAGAAGCCGCTCGCTTCGAAGAAGGGGATCATTCCGCGGCCTCCGCAAAAGTCTCACCGTGCAGCAGTTCCGCCGAGCAGCGCTGCAAGGTCGGGCTCGAACGCGCGATGGCATTCGTCAGGTAGTGGTCCTTGATCGGATACCCCGCGATCAGCCCTTCCGCCTTCGCCCCCTTCGGAGCCGCCGGCAGCGCGCCATAATCCGCCAGACCCTCAGCACCCAAAGCCGGCACTTCGGCAATCATCGCCGCGCGCAGCGCATCGAAGCTGTCGAACCCGACCGCAACGCCAAGGCTATCTGCCATCGCCCGCAGGATCGTCCAGTCCTCGCGCGCATCGCCCGGCGCATAGACCGCGCGCTCAGAAACCTGCACGCGGCCTTCGGTGTTGACGTAAGTGCCGTCCTTCTCGGTGAAGGCCGCCGCCGGCAGGATCACATCCGCCGCATGCGCCGCCTTGTCGCCATGATGGCCGATATGCACGATCATCGAACCGGCAAACTTGGTGTAATCCACCTCGTCCGCGCCAAGCGAGATCACCATCTTGGGCTTCGCGGCCACCAGATCGCCCAGCCCGCCTGCCTGTGCATAGCCCAGCATCAGCCCGCCCATGCGGCTCGCGGCCATATGCAGCACGTTGAAGCCGTTCCATTCGCCAGAATCGGTGGGGCGCACCAGCTTGAAGCGCTCGGCAAAAGCCAGACCCGCTTCGAGTGCGCCCTTGGCAAGGCCCGCGCCGCCAACAATGATCGCAGGCTTCTTCGCAGCCTCGAAAGCTGCCACCACGTCTGCAGGCACATCGTTCAGGATCGCCGCATCATCGCCAAGGAAGGTCGCCGGATACGTCGGATCCCACTTGGGACCGATGACGAAGACCTTCGCGCCCTTCCTGGTCGCCTTGCGCAGCCGCGTGTTCACCAGCGGCGCTTCATCGCGCACGTGGCTGCCCACGATCAGCACCGCGTCGGCTTCCTCGATGCCGCTCAGCGTCGAATTGAACGCCACCGCAGCCATATTGCTCGCGGTATAGGCCAGCCCCGTCTGGCGGCCTTCGAGCAAGCTCGAGCCCAGCGCGCGCGCCAGAGCCTTGGCGGCAAACATCGTCTCGCAATCGACCTGATCGCCCGAGATCACCGCGAGCGATGCGCCCGGATTGATTGATGCAATCGCATTGAACGCCTCGGGCCAGGTCGCCGCAACCAGCTTGCTATCCTTGCGCAGCCACGGCTTGTCCAACCGGCGGCGCGTCAGCCCGTCCACGACATAACGCGCGCGGTCAGACAGCCATTCCTCGTTCACGTCATCGTTCACGCGCGGCAGGATGCGCAGCACTTCGCGGCCTCGGCTGTCGATGCGGATATTGGAGCCGACCGCGTCGGACACGTCGACACCCAGCGCCTTCTTCAGCTCCCACGGCCGCGCTTCGAACGCATAAGGGCGGCTGGTTAGCGCACCGACCGGGCAGAGATCGATGACATTGGCGGAAAGCTCGTGCTTGGCCGCGCCCTCCAGATAGGTCGTGATCTGCATGTTCTCGCCGCGATAGAGCGCGCCGATCTCGTCCACGCCCGCGATCTCTTCCGAGAAGCGCACGCAGCGGGTGCAGTGGATGCAGCGGGTCATCGTCGTCTTGATCAGCGGACCCATATACTTTTCGGTGACCGCGCGCTTGTTCTCGTCATAGCGCGACTTGCCCCGGCCATAGGCCACCGACTGGTCCTGCAGATCGCACTCGCCGCCCTGATCGCAGATCGGGCAATCGAGCGGGTGGTTGATGAGGAGGAACTCCATCACCCCTTCGCGCGCCTTTTTGACCATTTCGCTGTCGGTGCGGATTTCCTGCCCCTCGCTCGCGGGCAGCGCGCACGAAGCCTGCGGCTTGGGCGGCCCGGGTTTCACTTCGACCAGACACATGCGGCAATTGCCCGCAATGGAAAGCCGCTCATGATAGCAGAAGCGGGGGATTTCCTTGCCGGCCAGCTCGCACGCCTGCAGCACCGTCGCGCCTGCGGGAACTTCGAGCTCTACGCCGTCTACTTTGAGTTTAGGCATGCACAAGCCCCTCGAAAAGTTCATCGTCGCCCCGGGCTTGGTCCGGGGCTTGGCTGCCTTCTCCCCCGCTGCAGGATGACCAAAGGCTGCCAAAGATAAGCCCAGCCCCGGCCTGCGCCGGGGCGACGGGGGCTATAAGGAAGATGGTGCTCACTCCGCAGCCTCCCGCTGGTGTTCCGCGATCCGGCGCTCGATTTCGGGCCGGAAGTTCTTGATCAGACCCTGGATCGGCCAAGCCGCCGCGTCGCCCAGCGCGCAGATGGTGTGGCCCTCCACCTGCTTGGTCACCTGATGCAGCATGTCGATTTCCTCGACAGCCGCATCGCCGGTGCGCAGGCGTTCCATCACGCGCCACATCCATCCCGTTCCCTCGCGGCACGGGGTGCACTGGCCGCAGCTTTCGTGCTTGTAGAAGTACGAGAGGCGGGCAATCGCGCGAACGATATCGGTGGACTTGTCCATCACGATCACCGCCGCTGTGCCGAGGCCCGAACCGACCGCCTTGAGCCCGTCAAAGTCCATCGGCGCGTCCCAGATTTCCGCCGCCGGCACCAGCGGCACCGAGGACCCGCCAGGGATCACCGCGAGCAGATTGTCCCGCCCGCCGCGAATCCCGCCGCAGTGCTTCTCGATCAGCTCGCTGAAGGGCACGCTCATCGCTTCCTCGACCACGCAAGGCCGCTCGACATGCCCGCTGATCTGGAAAAGCTTGGTGCCCTTGTTGTTGTCGCGCCCGAAGCTCGAAAACCAAGCCGCGCCGCGCCGCAGGATCGTCGGCGCAACCGCGATGCTCTCGACATTGTTCACCGTCGTCGGGCAGCCATAGAGCCCAGCGCCTGCCGGGAACGGCGGCTTGAGGCGGGGCTGGCCCTTCTTGCCCTCAAGGCTCTCGAGCATCGCGGTTTCTTCGCCGCAGATGTAGGCGCCCGCACCCCGGTGCACGAACACATCGAAATCATAGCCCGAACCGCAGGCGTTCTTGCCCAGGAAGCCCGCGGCATAAGCTTCGGCCACTGCGGCAAACAACGTCTCGGCCTCACGGATATACTCACCGCGAGTGTAGATATAGGCCGCGCGTGCCCGCATCGCATAGCCCGCGATCAGCGCGCCTTCGACCAGCTTGTGCGGTTCGTGGCGGATGATCTCGCGGTCCTTACACGAGCCCGGCTCGGACTCGTCGGCATTGATCACGAGGAAGCTCGGACGGCCGTCCTTCGATTCCTTGGGCATGAACGACCACTTCATGCCGGTGGGGAACCCTGCCCCGCCGCGCCCGCGCAGGCCCGAAGCCTTGATTTCCTCAATGATCGCGTCCTGCCCGCGCGCGAGCAGTGCCTTAGTGTTGTCCCAATCGCCGCGCATCTGGGCGGCCTTCAGGGTCCACGGCTGATAGCCATAGAGATTGGTGAAAATGCGGTCTTTATCAGCGAGCATCAGCGAGCGACCTCAGAAGAAACGTCGGCCAGCGACATGTTACCATTCCCCCCGGTAATCGTGATTGGCCTCGGCCATCGCCGTCAGCGTGCTGAGCGCGCCCACCGGCTCGACCGTATGCCGCCCCGGCAGCTGCGTGCCCGTCTTGGGCTGTCGGCCGGCGGCGAGTTCGTCGAGGATGTGGTTGAGGCTTTCCGCCGTCAGGTCCTCGTAGTTGTCGTCGTTGATCTGGACCATCGGCGCAGACGCGCAATTGCCCATGCATTCCACTTCGGTCAGCGTGAACAGGCCGTCGTCGGTGGTGTGGCCCAGATGCATCCCGCGCTTATGGCAGGCGGCCATGATCTCGTCCGATCCGCGCAGCATGCACGGCGTCGTCCCGCAGACCTGCACGTGGAACCGGCCGACGGGCTGGATGTTGTACATCATGTAGAACGTCGCGACCTCAAGCACGCGGATCACCGGCATCTCGAGCTGCCCTGCCACATATTCCATCACCGGCAGCGGCAACCAGCCCTGTGTCTGCGTTTCCGCGCCCACCTGGCGCTGCGCCAGATCGAGCAGCGGCATCACCGCTGAGCGCTGCCGCCCCGCCGGATAGCGCGCGATGATTTCCTTGGCCTTCTCCGCGTTCTCGGCGGTCCAGACAAAGCCGCCCCAGCGCGCGCGCAGTTCGGAGCTATCGGGTTCGGGATGACGATCAGACATTAGCGAATGAACTCCACCCGAGAGCACTTATCGCCCTCGAAAGAATAGACAGCGATCACGTCGAACGGCTCGACCAGCGCCGAACCATCGGTCGCCGGGCCGCGCGTCACGTGCTCGCGCATCAAGACATAAGCGCCGATGGCCTGCGCCTCGACGATCTCGGCATGGTTCTGCGGCCAGCGCGCGAACGCGGCAGCAAGGCCAGAGCGCGTGCCTTCCTTGCCCTCGCGCACCACATCCCCGCGATAATTCGCCTCGCAGGCATCGTGGGTCATGTACGAGACGTAAGTGTACACGTCCTGCGCGTTGTAGGCGGCAATCATCGCCTTTGCGGCGGCGAGGTTGCTCACCGGTCACACTCCCCGAAAACCACGTCGATCGCGCCCAGAAT
>CANEVG010000157.1 GCA_947442095.1 Sphingomonadaceae bacterium | reverse complement strand
TCGGGCGCATAGTAATCGAGCAGCATGCCCTCGGGCGTGGAAAGGTGCGTCAGCGCAAAGCGGGCGGCGGCGAGGTCGGTGAAATCGCGCTTGGGGAACATCACCGTGAGCGTCGAATGCCAGTATTCGTAAGGGTAGACGTCCGCCGTCACGTCGATGCCGCGCGCGCGGGCGGCGTCTAGCTTGGCGAGCACCGTTTTCGCCTGGCCCCAGCGATCGGCAATGCCGAGCTTGAGGTGCGAGATCTGCACCGGAAGCTTCGCCTTCTCGCCGATATCCAGGAGTTCCTCCAGCGCGGCATCGAAGGCCACGTCCTCGCTGCGCATGTGGCTGATATAGCGCCCGCCGCCTGCAGCAGCGGTGCGCGCCAGATCGAGCAGTTCGGCGTGGTCCGAATAGATGCCCGGATCGTATTCCAGCCCCGTGGAAAAGCCAAGCGATCCGGCTTTGATATCGTCTGCCAGCAGCGTCTGCATCTTGGCCAGTTCGGCGGGTTTGGCAGTGCGCTTGTAATCCGCGCCCATCGCCGCCTCGCGCAGGAAGCCGTGGCCGGTATAGGCCGCGACATTGATCGCGGCTGGGCGCGCGGCATACTTGGCGGCAAGCTCGGCAAGCGGCCCTTTGCGGCTACCATCCTGCCCGACGACGATGGTGGTGACACCTTGCGCCAGCAGCGTGGGCATGTCGCGGTTTTCATAGCCATCGCTATCATGGTGGCTGTGGGCATCGATGAAGCCGGGCGCGAGCGCGAGGCCCCGTGCTGCGATCACCGTCTCGCCCTTGCGCGGCTTCAGCGCACCGACAGCCGCGATCTTGTCACCCTCGATGCGCACCGAGACGCGCCTTTCTGCGCCGCCGGAGCCATCATAGACCACCGCGCCGGTGATGAGCGTGGAGGCGGCGGCGGGCAGCGCCAGCATTGCCGCGAGCGCCGCGCCGACCATTCCCGCATATCGTGCCTGCATTGCCGTGTTCCCCCTGCCTTGCTGGGGTGCAGGCTAGACGCGGTGGGGGCGCGGGTGCAAGTCAGTTCATCAGCAGGACGCTCATGCGGCGGTTGCGCGGGTCGGCGGGGTTGTTAACGATCAGGGGGTCCTGATCGGCCACGCCTTCGATCCGGCGGAAGCGCTTTTCGTTTACCCCGCTTCTCATCAAGGCCTGGCGTGTCGTTTCGGCGCGGCCGGCGCTGAGCGACCAGTTGTTGGCCGCGTCTCCGGGTTTCCATTGCAGCGAATCGGTATGGCCGCGCACGGTGACGCTTGAGCCCTCCGGCGCGAGCACGGTGCCGATGGCGCGCATCAGTTCGGCCGCTTCGGGCGTCAGCAGCGTGGTGCCGAGCCGGAACATCGAGAACTTGGCATCGTCCATGAGATCGACCCGAATGCCTTCCGGCGTCTGGCTGACGTGCACTTGCTTGGCGAGTTTGCGCAGGTTCGCACTCGCCGCGAGCTTGCGCTGAAGCCGGTCCTGCAGGCTGGCGGTGCGCTTTGCCTTGGTGCCGCCATCCTTGGGGCCGCCGGTGGCATCGCGCGGGATCGTCAGCGTCTTGGTGCCGGTTTGCCCGGCGCGGTGCTGGTAATTGTCGGCATCGGTAAGCGAGGAGCCGCCGAGCAGGCCATAAGAACCCGCGCTGTTATGCTTCACATTGACCAGCGTTGGGGTGAAATAGTCGGCAATGCCCTTGCGCTGTTTTTCGGTGGTCGCGCCCAGCAGCCACATCAGCAGGAAGAACGCCATCATTGCGGTCACGAAGTCGGCATAGGCGACCTTCCATGCACCGCCATGATGGCCGCCTTCGACGACGGTGATCTTCTTGACGATGATCGGGCGGACGGGTTCGTTCCTGCCCCCGGGTGCCTTGGCCACGGGTTAGTCCCTTTCCGCTATCGCGAAAACGCCACCGGCGCGCGCTTCTGTAAAACCGAAACGCACAATCAACGCCCGCGCAATGCGTCGAGCAATTCGGACAATCCGGGGCGGAACGCGTGGCCGAGGCCCGCGCGCGCGCTTTCGACGACCAGCGGCTGCGGCCAGCCGTGGAGGCTGGCGATGATGACCTGCTTCACCGCCTGGAAGATCATCTCGTCCTGATCGAGCACTTGCTTGAGCCGGCCCGCCAGCGGCGCGACGATGCCATAGGCCAGCAGCACGCCCATGAACGTGCCGACGAGCGCCGAGCCGATCATCGCGCCAAGCACCGAAGGCGGCTTGTCGATCGAGCCCATGGTTTTCACCACGCCGAGCACGGCCGCGACGATGCCGAGCGCGGGGAGTGCGTCCGCCAGCGTTTGCAGCGCGTGCTGCGGCTCGCTCATTTCGTGGAAGTGGGTCTTCATCGAGTGGTCCATCACGTCTTCGACGGCGTGAACCTCGAGCGTGCCGGAGGACACCACGATCAGCGTGAGCGTGTCGCAGATCAGGCTGACAAGCGGCTTGTTGGCGATGATCTTGGGAAATTCGGCGAAGATCGGCGAGTTGGACGGATCGGTGACATGGCTTTCCAGCGCCACCGGGCCGTCGCTGCGCAAGATCTTCATGAGGCGCGTGCACAGCACGATCGCATCGATATGGTCCTGCTTGGAATGGCGCGGGCCCTTGAACACTTTGCCGAAGCCGCCGCCGATGGCTTTCAGCTCATGCAGCGAATTGCCTGCGATCACCGCGCCCAGCGCGGCGCCGCCGATGATCAACATTTCGTGCGGGATGGCCTCCATGACAGGGCCGAGTGCGCCGCCAGTTATGGCGAAACCCCCGAACACCATCACCAGAAGGACGACGATACCGATTGCTGCATACATGGTCTGAGGTCTTCCTAGCGCAGCACGTCGAAGATCGACAGGTTGGCGAGCTTGGAGAAGCTGGCCTGGCTTGCTTCGAGCACGACCGAAAGCTGCTGCAGCCGTGCGAGCGCGGAGCCGAGTTCCGGTGCGCCGACATCGGCCTGCTCCGAGCTGCGCGCCTCGCTCATGGTCTGCTGGCGTTCGACCGAGAGATCGATCCAGCTGAGCCGCGAGCCGACCACGGTCTGCGCCGTCGTGATGGCATCGAGCCCGCCTGCCAGCGAACCAAGCGCTGCGCTGGCGGCAGAGGCGGTGCTAGCCGCGCCGCCGCTTAGCGCATCGGACAGGTTCTTGATCACGCTCATCAGATCGGTCGGGTTGCCCGCCGGATCGCTGAAGCTGAGGAATTCGGGGCCGGTCAGCGTGCGGCTGACTGACTGGCCATCGCCGAGCGAGAGCTGGCCCGCCGTGCCGCTGCCAATATATTCGGCAAAACCGGTGGCGGCATTGATCTGGTAGGCATTGGTTGCGTTGTCACCGCCGAACAGAGCATGGCCAGCGCCGTCGCGGGTGTTGGCAAGGCCCAGAAGGCCGTTGTGGATCTGCCCAAGCTCGGTCGCGATGGCGGCCCGCTGGGCCGAGGGCAGCAAGCTGGAGGCTGCCTGGGTTGCCAGTTCCTGCGCGCGGGTGACATAGGTCGCGAACTGGCTCAGCGCGGTATCGGTGAGATTGAGGTCCACAATCGCGCGATCGGCGGCGGCGGTATCGACCATGGCCAGCGCTTCCTGCCGCGCGAGGCCGCGCAGCATCGAGGCCGCAAGCGGATCGTCCGACGACTTCGTCAGCTTGCTGTTGGAACTGATCTGGTTCTGCAGCGCCTCGGCCTGCCCGCGCAGCGCTGTGAGGTTCTGCGTCGAGCGTTCGAAGAAGGCGCTGGTGCTTGTGGCGAAGATGCTCATGGCGGGGTGCTCGCAGGTGGGGGCTTATCGGATCTGAAGCAGCGAATCAAATAGCGTCGATGCCACCTGTATCACCCGGCCCGAGGCCTGGAATGCTTGCTGGTAGCGCACGAGATTGACGCCTTCAGTGTCGAGATCTACGCCGGTCTGGGCGATAAGCGCAGTTCTGGCCGCATCGGAAATTGCGGTCAGCGCATCACGCGTGACCGTGCGGCCCGAAACCGTGGCCGACACATCGAACAGGATCGCGTCCATCCGCCCGGCTGGACTGGCGGCCGCAAGCGCGGCGCGCAGAGCACCGAGATTGGCGGGATCGCGGCTGCCCGCCGGTGCGCCCGCGGGCGCAGTGGCGATCTTGGCGGGATCTCCGGTGACGAGGCTGATCGTGGCGGCGGAACTGCCTGCAAGCAGACCGGCCCCGGCGCTGCCATCGCGCGCGGTGCCATTGGCCTGCGCTGCGTTGACCGTGGTGACGATATCCGCCGCCAGATCGTCGAGATCGTCCTTCAACTGATCCAGCTTGCCGAGCGCAAGCGCCTGCCCTGCCATCGAACCGCCGCTGAGCGAGAGCGCCGCGCCATCGAGCGTGAAGCTGATCGTGCCATCCGGTGCGGTGGCCATGGCCATGGCCACAGTATTGCCGCCGCTTACCAGCGGAGCCGTGGGCGCACCGGCGGCAGCGCTGCCGAGCGTGACGGTGACGCTGCCATCGGCGGAAAGCGAGGTGGCGATATCGCCATACTGGCTGAGATCGCCGAGCAGCTTGTCGCGCTGATCGAGCAGCGCGGTCTGATCGCTGCTGGCATCGGCGGCGCGGGCAAGGCGCAAATTGGTGCGCGCCAGTTCGCCCGCGATGCGGTTTACCTGCGCCGCGCCGTCCGAGGCCTGGAAGCGCAGACTGGTGCCGACGGCATCGAGCTGGCGCGAGGCGATCTGGAATGTGGCGGCCATCGTGCGCGTCGCCTCGATCACCGAGGCGCGCAGCGATGTGTCGGTTGGATCCTCCTGCAGCTTCTGCAGCGAGGATTCGAACGCGGTGATCGCGGGGTAGACGCCCGACTGTTCGAGCGCCGCTTCGGCATTGCCGAGACCGCTCACTTCCGCATCGGCGCGCGCAGTATCCGATCCGGTGCGGCGCACTTCGGACTGGCGGAAGGCATCGGCGTTGCGCACGACACGCTCCACCCTGACGCCCGAGAGCGACACATCGTTGATCGTGCTGTGATAACCGGTTGCGGACACTTCGGCGAGGCCGGCACTGCGGCGGACATAGCCGTCCGTGCCGGCATTGGCGATGTTCTGCGCGGTGACATCAAGCGCGGTGCGCGCCGCCTTGGCACCCGAGAGGCCGATGGACAGGAGATTGGACCCCATGGCGGTCAGTCCTTCCCAGCAGCAGGTGCGGAGGCGGTCGGCAGCAGCCGCGCCAGCTGAGCCTCAAGCTGCTTGGCAAGCCCGAAGGCGCCGGTGTTCGCGGCGATTTCGGCAAAGCGTTCGTCGCGCATCGCGGCAAACGTTTCCTGCGCCTGACCGCCGAACAACGCATCATCGCCGCCAAGGCTGGCGGCGCGCGCGGCGGTGAGCATCTGACGCACGAAGATCGCCTCGAACCCCTGCGCGGCCTTGCGCAACTGCGCGCGGTCGGCGGTCTGGGGCGCGCTGGCGAGGGTAGCAGCGGACGGGGCAGCGGACGGGGCAGCGGTCAGGGGCATGCCGGAAGGAGGGCTGAGCGAGCTCATATGACTTCCATTTCCGCCCTGAGGGCACCGGCCTGTTTGAGCGCCTCGAGAATGGCGACAAGGTCCGACGGGGTGACGCCGAGCTTGTTGAGTGCGTCGACAAGGCTGGAGAGGCTGGCGCCGGGCTTGAACAGCGCGACATGGGCCTGCGGCTCCTCGACGGTGATCTGGCTGGAGGGGGTTATCACGGTCTGCCCGCGGCTGAGCGGGGCGGGCTGCGAGACCTGTGGCTTCTCGTCGATCCTGACCACCAGCCTGCCGTGGCTGATGGCGGCGGGGGAAAGGCGCACCGCGCTGTTGATCACCACCGTGCCGGTGCGGCTGTTGACGATGACCCGCGCTGCGGTTTCTGCCGGGGTTACCTCGATCATCTCAATAGAGGCCATCATCGTGGCGCGCGCATCGGTGCTGGGCGGCAGGCGCATGGCGAGCGTGATGCCGTCTTCCACCGTGGCCGAACCGGGAAAACGGACGTTGATCGCATCGCGGACGCGGCTGGCGGTGAGGAAATCGGCAGTGAACAGGTTCCAGCGCAGCGTTTCCTGGCTGTCGAAGCCGGTAGCGACCGCGCGTTCCACGCTCGCGCCTTCGGCAATGCGGCCAACAGTGGGGACGTTGACGGTAAGCTGGCTGCCATCTTTGCCAGTGATGCCGAGACCGCCGACGGCAAGGTTGCCCTGCGCCATCGCGTAGATCTGCCCGTCTGCGCCATAGAGTGGCGACATGATCAGGGCACCGCCGCGCAGGGACTTGGCCTTGCCGATGGTCGAAACCGTCACGTCGATGCGCTGACCGGGCTTGGCGAAAGCGGGCAGATCGGCGGTGATGAGCACCGCCGCCGCGTTCTTGAGGCCCGGCGCGATGCCCTGCGGCAATTGCACGCCCAGCCGTCCGGACACGCCGCGCATGGCCTGGGTGATATATTCGAGATTGTCGTCACCCGTGCCGGCAAGGCCGACAACGACGCCGTAGCCGGTGAGTTGGTTGGTACGCACGCCCTGAAACGCGCCGAGATCGCGCACGCGATCAGCCAGCGCGGACGTGGGCACAAGCAGGATCGCGGCGAACAGAGCGAGCGCGGCGCGGCGGATGGCGGAGGGGCTGCGCATCATCAGAACGGCGTGATCATGCCAAAGAACTTCGACAGCCAGCCTTCGCGGCTGGCACGGCCGATCGAGCCATTGCCCGAGTAGGTGACGCGCGCATCGGCCACCTGGGTGGAGCGCACACGGTTTTCGGCATCGAGATCGCCAAGGCGCACGATCCCGGAAACCTGTACCCATTCCTGGCCCTGGCTCAGTTCCAAGCGCTTTTCCCCTTTGACGAGCGCCGTCCCATTGGAGCGCACTTCGGCGATGGTGACGGTTAGCTCGCCGATGAGCGTGCTCGTCTGCGTGGCATTGCCCTGACCGTTGAACGACGAACCGCCCGAAGCATTAAGGGCATTGGGGTTAAGGAATGACAGCGGCCCGGCAGTGGGCGGCACGATATTGAAGTCACCGGTCTTCTGGGTTCGCGCTGCGGCGGTCTTTGAGGAGTTGAGCTGTTCGGTGAGCACGATGGTGATCGAATCGCCCACCGTGTGTGCGCGGCGGCCTTCGACGAGGCCGGTATAGCCTGCCGCGACATTGAAGATGCTGCCATCGGCCGGGCGCTGTGCGGCGGGCGCGGGCAGAGCCGGAGCAAAGCCATCGGCGGGACGCGCGGGCCGGCCGTGTGCGGGCGAGATGTGCGTGATCGCCGCCAGTATCATGGCGGGGGGCACCAGCAGGATCGGGAATAGCCCGAGGCTGCGCGGCTTGGCATTCACCGGACTGGCAAAAGCGTGATCGAAAGGGGTATCCATCATGGGTAAGGCTTTCAGGCAGGTCAGAGCGTCTGGTTGGCGTTCTGGAGCATTTCATCGACGGCCGAGATCATCTTTGAATTGACCTCGTAGGCGCGCTGGCACTCAATCATGTCGACCAGTTCCTCGACCACGTTAACGTTGGAGCTCTCGAGGAACCCCTGCCGGATGCGGCCGCGTCCGATTTCGCCGGGTATGCCGATCTGGGCAGCGCCGCTGGCGGCGGTCTCGGTCAGGAAGTTGTCGCCGGCGGCCTGCAGCCCGGCGGGATTGGCAAAGCTGGCAATGGTGATCTGGCCAAGCTGCGCCGGTTCAGCTGAGCCCTGCAGCGTGGCGGAGACAGTGCCGTCGGGAGCGATGGTGATCGATCCGGCGCCTTCGGGCACGGTGACCGGCGGCTGCACGGCATAGCCCTGGCCTGTGACCAGCAAGCCTTCGGCGGAGCGGCTGAAGTTGCCGGCCCGGGTATAGGCAAGCTGGCCTCCCGGCATCGTGACCTGGAAATACCCCTCGCCATCGAGCGCGAGATCGAGCGCATTGCTCGTGATCTGCAGCCCGCCTTGGGTGGCGATCCGTGTGGTCGACTGGATGCCGACGCCGG
>CANEVG010000156.1 GCA_947442095.1 Sphingomonadaceae bacterium | reverse complement strand
GCGCATTGGTTCGATGCCGAACTCGGCGTGCTTCAGGCACAGATCGACAAGGCGGTGAGCACTACGGTCGGCGACCGGATGGCCACGATCGTCAGCTATTCGCGGGATCGCAGCCGCATGCTGGTGCGCTTGAGCGGGTCCAACGATCCCGGGCGCTACTATGTGCTCGATCAGGCCACCGGGGTCATGCAGGTCTTTGCGCAGGTGAACGAGAAGCTGAAACCCCAGCAGCTGACGCAGACCCGTTACACCCGCTACAAGACGCGCGATGGGCTGGAGATTCCGGCTTACCTCACGCTGCCTGCTGGCCGCCCGGCGAAGAACCTGCCTCTGGTGATCCTGCCGCATGGCGGGCCTTATGATGTGCGCGATGATGGCACCTATGATGCTGAGGTCCAGTTCCTGGCGAACCGCGGCTATGTGGTTCTCCAGCCCGAATTCCGCGGCTCGGGCGGCTATGGCAAAGCGTTTTACGAGAAGGGTGAGGGCCAGTGGGGCCGCGCCATGCAGGACGATCTTGACGACGGGATGGACTGGCTGGCGAAAGAGGGGACGATCAATCCGAAGCGCGTGTGCCTCGTCGGCAGCTCCTATGGCGGTTATGCCGCGCTATGGGGCGCCGTGCGCAATCCCGAGCGCTATCGCTGCGCGGCAAGCTTTGCCGGCATTTCCGATCTCAAGCGCCAGCTAAAGTTCCAGATCGCCTTCAAGGTTTCCAAGCGCTACCGCAAGGACTGGAAGCGCACGGTGCAGGGCGAGGATACCTTCGACCTCACCACCGTCTCGCCGCTATACGCTGCCGACAAGCTCACAGTGCCGGTGCTGCTGGTGCATGGCGATGAGGACCAGCGCGTGCCCTACAAGCAATCGCGCCTCTATGCCGAGGCTCTCGCCAAGGCCGGCAAGCCGCACGAGTTCATCACGCTCAAGGGCGAGGGGCACGGCTTCTCGAGCAGTGCCAGCATGCAGCTCTGGCTCGACAAGCTTGATGCGTTCCTGACGAAACATAACCCAGCGGGCTGACGCGCACCCTCTCGCCAAGGCGGGCGCGATCGGGCAGGATGCCCCGCATGATCCGCACTCTGCTCGCTGCCGCCACGTTGGGCCTGCTCGCTGCGCCCGCCCAAGCCGAAACTCTTTATGTCCGCGCGGGGCGGCTGGTCGATCCTGAGACGGGCACGGTCCTTGCCGCGCGTTTGCTGCGAGTGGAGGATGGCCGGGTTGCCGCTGTGCTGCCCGATGGACCCGTTCCGGTAGGCGCGAAGCTGGTCGATTGGTCCGCCTTCACCGTGCTGCCCGGCCTGATCGATTGCCACGTGCATCTGGCAGACACCGGGCAGACCGCCAACGTCGCTGAGCCGCTGCTGCATTCGCCGATGGAGATCGCGTATATCGGTGCGCGCAATGCTCGCACCACGCTCATGGCGGGCTTCACCACGGTCCATGATGTCGGAAGCTTCCGCGCCTTTGCCGACGTGGAGCTGCGCAACGCGATTGATCGCGGGGATGTGATCGGCCCTCGCATGCAGGCCGTCGGCGCTTATGTCACGACGCCGGGCGGGGGCGGCGAGGTGACCGGCTTCTCCCCCGAAGTGCGCATTCCGGAGGATATGCGCGCCGGCGTGGTGAGCGGGCCGGACGACACGCGCGCCAAGGTCAACTTCCTGTTCCAGCACGGCGCGGACTCGATCAAGCTGATCGCCACCGGCGCAGTGCTCGCCAGCGGGACTGAGGCGGGGCAGCAGGAACTGAGCGAGGCGGAGATGCGCGCCGCCGTGGAAGTCGCTGCCGCGCGCAAGTCATGGGTGACCGCGCATGCCCACGGCGCGGAAGGGATCAAGGCCGCGATCCGTGCCGGCGTCCGCGCAATCGAGCACGCCAGCCTGATCGACGACGAGGGCATCGCGCTCGCCAAGGCCAAGGGGGTGTGGCTGGATATGGATATCTACAACGGTGACTACATTGCCGAAGTCGGCCGGCGGGAGAAGTGGCCGGAGAACTACTTGCGCAAGAACGACGAGACGACGGACGCGCAGCGCGTGGGCTTCCGCAAGGCACTGAAGGCGGGCGTGCGGCTCTCGTTCGGGACCGATGCGGGGGTTTATCCCCACGGGCAGAATGCGCGCCAGTTCGCCTATATGGTGCGCTACGGCATGAGCCCGATGCAGGCGATCCAGTCCGCCACCACCAGCGCCGCCGCGCTGATGGGCTGGAGCAAGGACGTCGGCGCGCTCTCGCCCGGCCACTATGCCGACATAATCGCGGTGGCGGGCGATCCTTTCGCGGATATCACGGCGCTGGAGACCGTGGCACACGTGATGAAGGGCGGCGAGGTCGTTCGTTAGGCCGCTTTCCCTCTTTTTTGCTGGGCGCGGGGCCTGCACATTTGGCGTATTCCCAATGCGGAACGGCCACAGGAGCGCAGCATGCATGATGTCATCATCCGCGGGGGCACCATTGTCGATGGTTCCGGCGCGGCGCCGTTTGTGGGCGATATCGCCTTTTCCGATGGCGTGATCCGCGAGATCGGGCCTGCCATCACCAGCCCGGCGCGGCGCGAGATCGATGCCGAGGGGCATGTCGTCACCCCCGGCTGGGTGGATATTCACACGCATTATGATGGCCAGGTCAGCTGGGATACCGAACTCGCGCCCTCATCGCACAATGGCGTGACGACCGTGGTGATGGGCAATTGCGGTGTCGGCTTTGCGCCAGTGCGGCCGGGGCACGAAAAGGCGCTGATCGAACTGATGGAGGGCGTCGAGGATATCCCCGGCACTGCGCTCTATGAAGGCATCGAATGGGGCCGGTGGGAGAGCTTTGCCGAATACATGGATTACATTGCCTCCCGCGAATACGCGCTCGATGTGGCGGCGCAGATCGCGCATGGCGCGGTTCGATACTACGCGATGGGCGAGCGTGGACGCACCAATGCGGACGCGACGCCGGAAGAGATCGACACGATTGCCGCCTTAGTCGAGGAAGCGATTGCCGCTGGCGCCGTGGGATTTTCCACCTCGCGCACCATTGGCCACCGCGCGCTGTGGGGGGAGCCGGTGCCGGGTACGTTCGCACCAGACGAGGAACTGCTTGCTATCGCGCGGCGCATGAAGAAGCTTGGCAAGGGCGTGGTGGAGGCCATTCCGGCAGGCACTGTCGGCAAGCTGGAGGCGCTCGGCGGGGAACGCAGCGAACCGCTGGCCGAACTGGACCTGCTGCGCCGCATCTCGGAGGAAAGCGGCCGCCCGCTCACCTTCACGCTGGTTGAAACGCGCGAATATGCGCCCGATCTTTGGCGGCAAATGCTGGCGGGGTGCCGCGCTGCCAACGAAGATGGCGCTCAGCTCTTTCCGCAAGTGCCCTCGCGCATCATCGGCTATCTGCACGGCCTCAGCTCGTACCACGTGTTCATGCGGCGCCCGACCTACATCGAAAAGCTCGCCCCGCTGCCGCTGGCCGAGCGCGTGCAGGCAATGCGCGATCCCGAGATAAAGCGGCAGATCCTGTCTGAACGCGATGTGCCGCATGAAGCCCCTGGCTCGATGCAGAACGTTTACGGCTTGTTCCGGCGCGGCGCGGCCAGCCTCTATCCGCTGAGCGATCCGATCGATCTGGAAGCAGACGAAAGCGCCTCGATCGGGCATCTCGCCAGCCTCGCGGGCCAGTCACCGCTCGAATATCTCTACGATGCCATGCTGGAGAACGAAGGCCGCAATTTTGCTGCGCTGACCAGGCCGGATCAGCCCGCCAGCCTTGCCGTGCTGGAGGAAATGCTGCGCCACCCCGATACCGTGACCGGCCTCAGCGATGCAGGCGCGCATGTGACGCTGATCTGCGATGCGACGATGCCCACAACCCAGCTCAGCTACTGGACGCGCGACCGCAAGACCGGGCCCACACTGGCAATCGAATTCCTCGTCCACAAGCAGACCGCGCGCAACGCCGCGCTCTATGGCTTCAATGACCGGGGCCTGCTCGCCGTGGGCAAGCGCGCCGATATCAACGTGATCGACTACGAGCGCCTCAAGGTCTCCCCCCACGTCGCCCACCACGATCTGCCCGCAGGCGGCACCCGCCTTATGCAACCCGTCCGCGGCTACCGCGCCACCTTCTGCAACGGCGTGATGACCCGCGAGAACGATGCGGACACCGGCGCGAGGCCGGGGCGGCTGGTGCGGAGCTAGGGTCCGGGGCGGGGGCAAGTTGACACGGCCCGGAGGGAAAACTTTGGGACTGGGGCTTTCGGGGACATTTCACTGATTTGCAAAGATAATACGCCAGTTTGCTGCGCCGCGCGTTGACGCGGCTTAAAGACGGGTGTTGGAAACGACCCTGCAGAAACACCGCGCCCTCTTCCCGGCGGACAGGGCGCGGCAAGCATCGGGCAGCGGGCGTGGCTTTGCCGGAACCACGGTTCAAAGGGCAGCTTGGAGGAGGCCGAAAGGGGAGTGTTTAGGAAAGGTGTTTGTTGCGGAAGCGGCAAATGGCAAGATGGGATAGCAGGCTGTGGTGGAACACTTTCACGCAATTGGCCAAGAACCGCCGGAATGCCGCGGGAGTAATGGAAATGCGCTTGCTCGAAGGTAAGGTTGCGCTCGTAACGGGCGCGACAAGCGGCATTGGAAAAGCCGTGGCGATTGGATTTGCCGAGCATGGTGCAACTGTCATTGTTGCCGGACGGCGCGAAGCGGAAGGCAGAACGGTTGTCGAAACCATTCGTGCGGCGGGTGGCACAGCCGATTTTGTGGGTGTCGACGTTTCCGATGCGGACCAGGTTGAACGATTGATTTCACGGGGCGCGGCATTGTTCGGCGAAATCAACATCGCCTTCAACAATGCTGGAATCGGAAGCAGTTCGCCCCGCCTCGCCGATCTTAACCTCGATGATTTTGATCGGATCTTCAATACGAACGTGAAGGGCACATTTTCGTGCCTCAAGTTCGAAATCTCGCAGATGCTGAAACAGGGCAAAGGCGGCGCCATCATCAATACCACCTCGATCGAGGCGCACAGCGCACTCGGCGGCAGCTCAATCTATACCGCGTCCAAGCACGCCATCCTGGGTTTCACCAAAGCAGCAGCGGTCGATTATGCGCGTGACAACATTCGGATCAACGCGCTCTCACCGGGAATGGTCGTGACACCGCTTGCCAAAGCTTGGGGAGGAGAAGCAACCGACATTCCGGCGGTCTTGCGCAGAATTCCCATGGGGGCCTTCGGCATGCCTGAAGACATGGTCGGATCGGCAGTGTTTCTGGCATCGGACCTTTCGCGCTATACAACCGGTAGTGTCGTCACCGCTGATGGCGGATATCTTGCGCATTAAGCCGTCATGCCGTTGGTCGGAAGTACTACAAGACGGAGTGGATTAGCACTTTTCCAAAAGCCTAGGTGGCTAGTGCGTCGCAAGGGCATCGCCCCATAGCGCTCAGCCCTCTCCCGCCACCGCCGCGCTAAGCTCCGCAACCCGCATTTCCGCTTCCCGCGTCTGACCACCCAGCTCCAGAAACCGCCGCATCTTCGTGCGGGCGGTGTCCGAGAACAGGAGGGCCTGGAACAGGCCTGACTCGATCTTGCAGCCCTCATCAAGCGGGAGCGCTGATGCTTCGATGGACTGTTTGGCGATGCGCACGGCCTCGGGCGGGAAGCTGGCGATGCGGCGTGCGAGGGCGGAGACGTGAGCTTCGATCTGGTCTGCGGGCAGGGCGCGGTTTAGCCAGCCCCATTTTTCGGCGGTTTCGGCATCGAGATCGCCTGCGCCTAGGATCACTTCCATGGCGCGGGCGCGGCCGATCAGGCGGGGGAGGCGCTGGGTGCCGGTGCCGCCGGGAAGGATGCCGATGGGCACTTCCATCTGGTTGATCACCGTCTTGTCCGTAACGCCGAAGCGCATGTCGAAGCTCATCGCCAGTTCCGCCCCACCGCCGCCAACGCGGCCTTCTATCTGGGCGATGGTGACTTTGTCCATGCGCTGAAAGCGATTGCACATATCGTGATAGGTGTTGAGATCGCCGCTGGGCGGGGTGGGCGCATCGGCCATGGCGACGAGCAGCGCGACATCGAAATGCGCGAGGAAGAAGTCAGGATCGGCGCTTTTCAGGACAAACACCAGCGCGGCGGGATCGGCTTCAAGTTCGACGGCGAGGGCGGCGAGTTCGCCGAACAGGTCCCCGGTGATAACATTGATCGGCGGTGCATCGACGACGGCGGTGACGAGCGCGCCTTCCTGCTGGACGTGGAGCAGCTTGTAGATGTCGTAGGCCATGGTTCTGGTTCCTCTCGGGCGGGGAGCATACCGGGGAACGGGAGCGGCGCAATGGCCGGGCTGGGGCGGGCCGAACCCCCTTGTGCTTTGCCATCTCCTGAAACAAAAATATATTCTATGTAATGTTGTATCATTTCTGGGGGGCGTCTATAGGCTTGCCCAGTCGGGCTTGTCCGGTCGTTTTCGCCGCAGCGACGGGACCGAATGCATTGAAGGGTTTACCATGACGTTTTCGAGCGTGCTTTCGAGCGGGACCGCACTGGCTGCCTTTGCGCTGGCTGCGCCTGCAATGGCGGCTGAAGATGCCCCGGATGGCGAACAGAGCGGCGCGCACCGCCAGCCGTCGACCGAGATCGTCGTTACCGCGCCTTATGAACGCAGCCGCGAAACGCTGGCGGCAGCCGTGACGGTTCTGCAGGGCGATGCGCTCCAATTGCAGATGCGTTCGACCATCGGTGAAACGCTGGCGCGCCAGCCGGGCGTTTCTGCCAGCTTCTTCGGCCCGAATGCGTCGCGCCCGATCCTGCGCGGCCTTGATGCAGAGCGCGTACGCGTGCTGACGGATGGCATTGGCAGCTTCGACGTTTCAAACACCTCGGTCGATCACGCCGTGGCGATCAACCCGCTGCTGGCAGACCGCATCGAGATCGTGCGCGGCCCGGCGGCGCTGCTTTATGGTTCGGGCGCGATCGGCGGCGTGGTCAACATGCGCGATCTGCGCATCCCGCGTAACGTGCCCGAAGGCGGGCCGCATGTGGATGCCGTCACCGGCTATAGCTCTGCTGCGCGCGAGCGGAATGTGGGAGCCTCTGTCAACGTGCCGCTTGGCAGCGGGTTCGTCGCGCATGCAGACGGCAGCTTCTTCAAGTCTGGGAACTATCGCAGCGGCGGCTTCGTTTTCAGCCAGGCGCTGCGCGATGAAGCGGCCGAAGAAGGCGGCGAAGCGGCGGAAGATGCCGGCGCAGTTGGCCGGGTGGCGAACACCGCCGCGCGCATTTGGGACCTCGCTGGTGGCCTTGGCTGGGTGGGCCAGAACGGCGCGAATTTCGGCTTTGCCGTGAGCCATCTGCGCAACCGCTATGGCATCCCCAATGGTCTGGAACTGGGCCATGAAGAGCCCCACGATGAGGGTAATGATGCAGATCTCGCGGCGGCAGCTGCGGACGATCACGAGGAAGGCCATGCGCACGAAGATGTCACGCTCGATATGCGGCAGACGCGGGTCGATGTGCGCGGGGCCGTGCCGCTGGGCGGTGCTTTTGAAGAGCTGAAAGTTCGCGGCGGCTGGGCCGATTACCGCCATGACGAGATCGAGAGCACTGGCGAGATCGGCACGAGATTCTTTAACCGCAGCTGGGAAGCCCGCGCCGAGCTGGTGCAGTCCGCGCGCGGCGGCTGGCGCGGCGCGACGGGCTTGCAGGTGTTCAGCCGCAATTTCCGTGCTGTCGGCGAAGAGGCCTATGTGCCCGCCAATGAAACGCGGCAGTTCGGGCTGTTCACGCTGCAGGAGCTTGAACTGGGCTATGTCCAGCTCGAGGCCTCTGGCCGTTTCGAGCACAGCACGGTGAAATCCGCCGAGGTCAATGCCGATCGGACGTTCAATGCCGTTTCGCTTTCGGGCGGGGTTTCGGCGCCCATTACCGAGGGTTGGCGCGTTGCATTTAGCCTTGCGCGCGTGGAGCGGGCGCCTTC
>CANEVG010000155.1 GCA_947442095.1 Sphingomonadaceae bacterium | reverse complement strand
CTTATCTTTCGAGCGCCTACCATGCCGCGCAGCACCAGGTTGCCGAATGGATGGTCGAAGCGGGCATGAGCGTGCGCCGCGATGCCGCGATAAACCTGATCGGGCGCTATGAGGCGCACGCGCCGGATGCCCCCGCGCTGGTGATCGGCAGTCATATCGACAGTGTAAGAAATGCGGGGGCATACGACGGGCCGCTCGGGATCCTGCTCGGAATTGAAGCGGTTGCGGTGCTTTCCTCTGGCGGCGTGCGCATGCCGTTTGCGGTGGAGGTCTATGCGTTCGGCGATGAAGAAGGCTCGCGCTTTCCCGCCGCGATGCTCACCAGCCGGGCGGTGGCGGGAACGCTCGATCCGGCGGCGCTGGACGTGCGCGACCGGGACGGGGTGGCGCTGGCCGAGCTCGTCGATGTGGCCGCCTATCCCTCCGCCGCGCGCGCGCCGGGTTCGGTCATGGCCTATCTCGAAGCGCATATCGAGCAGGGGCCGGTGCTCGAAGCCGAAGGGCTGGCGGTGGGCACGGTGACCGGCATCGCTGCGCAGCTCAGGTTTGAAATCGAGGTCGGCGGCATTGCCGGGCACGCGGGCACCACTGCGATGGGGCTCAGGCGCGATGCGGTGGCAGGCATGGCGGAAATGGTTCTGGCCGCCGAGACTGCGGCGAGAGCGGGACCGGCAGACCTCGTCGCTACGGTGGGGGTGGTGCAAGTGCCATCGGGCGCGTCCAATGTGATCGCGGGCAAGAGCACGTTCACGCTCGACGTGCGCGCCGCCAGCGCGGCCACGCGCGACGCGGCGGCAGAAGAGATCCTGCGCCGCTTCCGCGCCGTGGCCAATACCCGCGACCTGTGCCTGTCGGTGCGGCAGGGCCATGATCTTCCGGCCAGCCCTTGCGACCCGGCGCTGATGGACTTGCTGGATGAAGCCACGGCGGCGGCGGGCCACAGGCCTTTCCGCCTCGTTTCGGGTGCGGGGCACGATGCCATGATCATGGCGGCGCTCTGCCCCACCGCCATGCTGTTTCTGCGCTGCCGCGGCGGCGTGAGCCATAACCCGGCCGAACATGTCGAGCCAGCGGATGCCGAGGCGGCGCTGGCGGTTATGTCCGGTTTTATCACAAGATTGGGAGCCAGCCGTGAGCCTGCTTGATCCAACCTTCTTCGGCGAGATCGATCCGCCGCAGCGGCTGCTGATGGGCCCCGGCCCGGTTAACGCGCACCCGCGCGTGCTGCGCGCGATGTCGGCCGATCTGCTCGGCCAGTTCGATCCGGAAATGACCGCGTTCATGAATCAGGTCATGGCGCTCTACCGCCCGGTGTTCGGCACGTGGAACCAGTGGACCATGCTGATCGACGGGACCGCGCGCGCGGCAATCGAGGCCTCGCTGGTGAGCCTCGTCGAGCCGGGTGACACGGTGCTGGTGGTGAATTTCGGGCGCTTCGGGCTGCTGCTCACGGAAATTCTCACGCGGTTGGGCGCGAAGATCGAGACGGTGAGCGCGCCTTGGGGCGAGGTCGTGCCGCTGGACGCCATCGCGCAAGGCATCGAGCGCTGCGGGCCAAAGGTCGTGGCGACCGTCCACGGTGATACATCGACCACGATGGCGCAGCCGCTCGAAGGGCTGGGCGCACTGTGCAAGGCGGCCGGGGCCTATTGCTATGTTGATGCCTGCGCGACGCTGGGCGGGATGGAGGTCGCGGCGGACCGCTGGGGTGTCGACGTGATGACGGCGGGCCTGCAGAAGTGCCTTGGCGGGCCTTCGGGTAGCGCGCCGATCACGATTTCGGACCGCGCCGCCGAGCGCATCTTCGCACGGCGGCGTGTCGAGATGGGCATTCGCCGCGCCGATATCAGCGACGGCGTGGGCCCGCGCATTCCCTCGAACTATTTCGATCTCGCGATGATCATGGATTACTGGTCGGAAAAGCGGCTCAACCACCACACCGAGGCGACCTCGATGCTCTACGCCGCGCGCGAATGTGCGCGCGTGGCGCTGGGCGAGGGGCTGGAAGCGCGGTTTGCCCGGCACCGCAAGGCGGGCGCTGCCATGACCGCAGGCGTGCGCGCAATGGGTCTCACCGTGTTCGGCGATGACGCGCACCGCATGACCAATGTGACGGGCGTATACATTCCCGGCGGTGTGGACGGCGAGGCGATCCGCACCGCGATGCGCGATCATTTCGAGATCGAAATTGGCACCGCGTTCGGCCCGCTCCAGGGCAAGATCTGGCGGCTGGGCGCGATGGGCTACAACGCAATGAAGCACAAGGTTCTGTTGACGCTGGGCGCGCTGGAGGCCTGCCTCAAGGCGGCGGGGCATCCCGTGCCGCTGGGGGCTGCCGTGCCGGCAGCGCTCGCGGCGTGGTCTGGCTCTGGGGCGGCGGCATGACACACCCGCGCGATCTCGTTGGCTATGGCGCGACGCCGCCCGAGGCCCGCTGGCCGGGCGGCGCGCGGGTCGCTGTGCAGTTCGTGATCAACTACGAGGAAGGCGCCGAGAACTCGGTTCAGAACGGTGACAAGGGCTCCGAGGCGTTCCTGTCCGACATGGTGGGCGCAGGCTCCCACCCGGCGCGCGCGATGGCGATGGAGAGCCTCTACGAATACGGCAGCCGCGCCGGGTTCTGGCGGCTGCACCGGCTGTTTGCGGAGCGGCGTGTGCCAGTGACGGTGTTCGGCGTGGCGGCGGCACTGGCAGCGAACCCGGCAGCGGTCGAGGCGATGCTGGGGGCCGAGTGGGAGATCGCGAGCCACGGGTATCGCTGGATCGACTACCAATATGTGCCCGAGGAGGTCGAGCGCGAGCATATCGCCAAGGCAATTGCGCTGCACACAGAGCTGACCGGCACGCGCCCGCTGGGGTGGTATCAGGGACGGACATCGCCGAACACCGCGCGGCTGGTGGTGGAGGAAGGCGGCTTTCTCTACGATGCGGACAGCTATGCCGATGATCTGCCCTATTGGGACCGGCGCCATGGCAAGCCGCAACTGATCGTGCCCTACTCGCTCGATGCCAACGACATGAAGATGGTGGCGCTCAACGGCTTTACCGAGGGCGAGCAGTTTTTCCGATACTTGCGCGATACCTTTGAGCAATTGCGCGAGGAAGGCGGGCGGATGATGTCGGTTGGTCTGCATGGCCGCATCGCCGGCCGGCCAGCCCGGGCGCGGGCGGTGGCGCGGTTTGTCGATCATGTGATCGCGAGCGGGGACGCGTGGATAGCGCGGCGGATCGATATCGCACAGTACTGGCTGGCAGAGCATCCGGCATGACCGTGAACGATCCCGTGCTGCTGGCAGAAGTCACGGCGGCGTTCGCAGCCTATGAACGCGCGCTTATGGCCGATGATCTGCCCGCAATGGACGCGCTGTTCCATGATGCGCCAACCACCAACCGCATCGGCGTGGGCGAAGTCCTGTGGGGGATGGAAGCAATCCGTGAATTCCGCAAAGGGCGCGGCGGTTCGCCGCAGCGGCGGCTGGGGCAGGTGGCGATTGCAGTTTACAGCGACGCTTTTGCCACAGTGGATGCGGAGTTCTTTCGCGAAGGTTCGGACCGGCGCGGGCGGCAGAGCCAGGCCTGGGTGAAGTTTACGGACGGCTGGAAGGTCGTCTCTGCGCATGTCAGCCTTGAGGGCCTAACCTCGTGACCGCGCTGTTCGAGCATAGCCCATGGGTAGAAGCGCGCGCAGATGCCATGCCTTCGAGAGGAGACCGGCATGCCGACCTGATGGCCGTGGTCCATGCCGCGACCCTCGAGGAGCAGCTCGCACTGATCCGTGCGCACCCGGAGCTGGCAGGCAAGGCTGCGATCGACCGGACGCTGACCGATGCGTCTGCAGCAGAACAGGCGAGCGCGGGGCTTGACCGGCTGAGCGAGGACGAATTTGCACGGTTCCATGCGCTGAATGCGGCCTACCGCGAACGCTTCGCGTTTCCCTTCATCATCTGCGTGCGCCTGACCGACAAGGCAGGGATTCTAGCCGCGATGGAGGCCCGCCTTGCGAACGAGCGCGAGGCCGAGATCGCCGCCGCCATCGCGCAGATTGGTGAGATCGTCCGGCTTCGCCTGAAGGATGTGGGTCTGGAGGACGCGCGATGACTGTCGATTGGGCCGAATGGCTGAATCTGGCGATCCGCTGGTTCCACCTGACCGCCGGGATCGCGTGGATCGGCTCGTCGTTCTATTTCGTCTGGCTCGACAACCATCTCGTGCCGCCCAAGACGGGTGAAGCCTCGGGCGAGGTGTGGTCGGTCCATGGCGGCGGGTTCTATCACAAGCAGAAGTACCAGGTCGCGCCGAGCCAGATGCCCCAGGACCTGCACTGGTTCAAATGGGAGGCCTATACCACCTGGATCACGGGCTTTTTCCTGCTCGCGCTGGTCTATTGGGTGGGGGCTGAAAGCTTCCTGATCGATCCGGCCAAGGCGGCGCTGACCCCGCTGCAGGCATCGGGCATCGGGGCGGCGTCGCTGGTAGCAGGGTGGCTCGTTTACGACGGGCTGTGCCGCTCGCCGCTGGGGCGCGATAACCCGGTGCTGGGCGCGGTGTGGTTCGGCGCACTCGTGCTCGCCGCCTTTGCGCTGAACCAGGTGTTCAGCGCGCGCGGCGCCTATCTGCATGTGGGCGCGATCGTCGGCTCGGCGATGGTGGGCAACGTGTTCTTCGTGATCATCCCAAACCAGCGCAAGGTCGTGGCCGCGCTCGTGGCAGGCGAAGTGCCCGATCCCGCGCTCGGCAAGGCAGCCAAGGCGCGCTCGCTCCACAACAATTACATGACCCTGCCGGTGCTGTTCATCATGATCAGCCACCACTACCCGATGACCTTTGGCGCAGGCCGGCCCTGGCTGGTGCTCGCGCTGCTGGGGCTGACCGGCGTGGCGGTGCGGCATGTGTTCAACTTGCATCACCGCGGCGCGCCAACGGCAAAGGCCATGGCCGTGGCAGGCGTGCTGGCGCTGGGAACCGTGACCTATGTTTCGGCGGAGAAGGTGACGCTGCCGGCGCGCGCAAAAAGCGCGGCGACGGGTCCGGCCGATTGGGCCAGCGTCCAGCCGATCTTTGCGAAGCACTGCACCGGGTGCCACGCCGAAAAGCCCACCAGCGACATGGTGACCGCGCCGCCGCTGGGCGTGATGCTGGAAACCTATCCCCATGCCCGCCTGTTTGCCGCGCGCGTGCGACGCGTCGCGGTTGATGCCCAGATCATGCCGATGGGCAACACGACCGGCATGACCCACGCCGAGCGCGATGCGCTGGGCCGCTGGATTGCTGCAGGAGCGCCGGAATGACCACGCTTTCAACCCATGTGCTCGATACGATGCATGGCAGGCCTGCAGCGGGGGTGCGGCTGCGGCTGGAGGACGCGAGCGGGAACCTGCTGTTCGCCGGTGAGACCAATGCCGACGGGCGCTGTCCCCAATTGCTTGAGGCCATGCCGGAGCTGGCACTTGGCCGCTTTGCACTCACGTTTGCCGTAGCCGAATACTTTGCGGACGCCGGCGTGCTTCTGCCCGAACCGCCGTTTTTGGATGAAGTGCGGATCGCGTTCGGAGTGGCCAGCGATGGGCATTATCATGTGCCGCTGCTCGTCGCGCCCTTCGCCTATTCCACCTATCGGGGGAGCTGAGCCATGGCCGTGCGCTTTCTGCTGGACGGCGCGGTGCACGAGATCGCCGATCCCGATCCGACAGGCACGGTGCTGGAGCACTTGCGCGGACCCATGCGGCGTACGGGCACCAAAGAAGGCTGCGCGGAAGGGGACTGCGGGGCCTGCACGGTGCTCGTGGGCGAGCTTGCGGGTGGGGCGGTGCAATGGCGCGCAGTCAATGCCTGCATCCAGTTCCTGCCGATGCTCCATGGCAAGGCGCTGATGACGGTGGAGAGCCTTGCTCCAGGCGGCACGCTCAATCCCCTGCAGGCCTGCATGGCGGCCAATGGCAGCTCGCAGTGCGGGTTCTGCACGCCGGGCTTTGTGATGTCGCTGCACGGGCGGGCCATCGGCGCTTTGGGTAGCGAATTGCCAGTAGCGGACGCGATTGCGGGCAACTTGTGCCGCTGCACCGGCTATGGCCCGATCCTTGAGGCGGGGGAGGCGGTGGCGCGGCTGGCGCAGGACGACAGCAGCGCGGCGGCGGCTTTACATGGTCTCGCTGGGGAGCAAATGGTATGCGGGAATTTTGAAGGACGGCAATGGTTTGCACCACGTTCCTCGGATGAACTTGCAGCTGTTCTGGCCGAGCATCCCGAGGCGCGGATCGTGGCCGGGGCGACCGACGTGGGCCTGTGGGTGACCAAGGGGCTGCGCGATCTCCAGACGATCGTGTTTCTGGGCGATGTGGCAGACCTCAAGGCCATCGACGAGAGCGCGGACGGCGTGTGGATCGGCGCGGGCGTGCGCTATGCTGAGGCGCATGAGGCGCTGGCGGGGCTCCACGCCGATCTGGGCGAACTGGTGCGGCGGATCGGGGGCTTGCAGGTACGCTCCTCCGCCACGGTTTGCGGGAATATCGCCAACGGTTCGCCGATCGGGGACGGACCGCCCGCGCTGATTGCGCTGGGTGCGGAGCTGACCTTGCGCTCGGCAGCAGGACGCCGGACGATGCCGCTTGAGGATTTTTTCCTCGATTATGCGAAGCAGGACCGGCAGCCCGGCGAATTTGTCGAGAGCGTGTTCGTGCCGCGTCCCGCGGCGAGCAGCGTGGTGCTTGTTTCCAAGCTTTCGCGGCGATTTGACAGCGATATCTCGGCGGTTCTGGGTGCCTTTGCGCTGCGCGTGGAGGCGGGCATGATCACGGCCGCGCGGGTTGCCTTTGGCGGCATGGCGGCAACACCCCGGCGCGCGCCGGCTTGCGAAGCGGCGCTGCTGGGTCAGCCCTTTTCGCAAAGCACGATGGCGGCGGCGGCAGAGGCCGTGAAGGGCGATTTCAGCCCGCTGACCGATGTGCGCGGGACTTCGGCCTACCGGATCGAGGCGGCGGCGGCGCTGCTCTGGCGGCTGTGGTACCGCGAGCAGGGCGCAGCGGTTTCCGTGCTGGAAGTGGAGGCCTGACGATGGCTGACGCAGATCCGTCCGGAAGCCCCCCGCCCAGAAGTCCACTCTGGCCCCCACAAACCAAGCCTTCCAACCCGCATGACAGCGCGCATCTCCACGTCGCGGGCCTCGCGCGCTATGTCGATGATGAGCCCGAAGCGCCGGACACACTGCATCTTGCGTTTGGACTGGCGAGCGAAGCGAAAGCGCGGATCGTGGGCATGGACCTTGCGGCGGTGCGCGCGTTTCCGGGGGTCGTGGCGGTCTATACTGCGGCGGATATTCCGGGCGAGAACAATGTCGGCCCCATTGCCCATGACGACCGCGTGCTGGCGGATGGCGAGGTCGTGAGCCACGGCCAGCCGGTGTTTCTGGTGGCGGCGGAGACGCGCCTCGCCGCGCGCAAGGCGGCGCGGCTGGGCAAGATCGGCTACGAACCGCTCGAAGCTGCCATCACTGTCGAGGCGGCGCGCGCGGCGGGTTCGCGGATCGAGGCGGACCAGCGCATGGCGCAAGGCGATGCCGCCGCCGCGCTGGTGGCCGCGCCGCACCGCGTTTCAGGCACCTTGCGGATCGGGGCGCAGGACCATTTCTATCTGGAGGGGCAAGTCGCGCATACCCGCGCCGGGGAGGACGGACAGATCCATGTCGTCTCCTCCAGCCAGCATCCCAGCGAAGTGCAGCATCTGGTGGCGCATCTGCTGAACAAGCCTAGCGCTGACGTAACCGTGGAAGTGCGGCGCATGGGCGGGGCGTTTGGCGGCAAGGAAAGCCAGGCCGCGCTGTTTGCCGCGGCCGCCGCACTGGTGACGCACCACACCGGCCGCCCTGCCAAGTTCCGCTGCGACCGCGATGATGACATGATCACGACTGGCAAGCGCCATGACTTCGTGTTGGACTATGAAGCGGGCCATGATGACGCGGGGCACCT
>CANEVG010000154.1 GCA_947442095.1 Sphingomonadaceae bacterium | reverse complement strand
TAAGCTTCTGGTTTTGCTTTGCTTTCTAGCGGGTGGGCATTCCCTACTCCCATGCCAACCGCCATCGCTCGGCTAGTTTGGGTTAGAACCCGATAGACGGATGTAGCTTGGCGCCGGCTCCGATCTTTGGCGGCCGCGAGAAAGCCCGACTTGCCCAACCGTCCACCAAGAGGCCACAGCCAAAGCGACACCGCCGATAGGTGAAGGCCGAACGCTCGGTCCCGGATGCCTGCCGACAGCACCGGGCCAATGGCCTGTCAGCGATGTAGTGGCGAATTCCCGGATTGAAGACGGGGCAGGTCGGCGCGCGGTCGGGCCGTCAGTCGGATGGGACCCGGCGGCGAGGGGGTAGGGGTGGTGGGGGCTGAAAAATGCTCCCCGGCATCTGAGGTTATCAGAAAGGCCCAGTCAGATACGCGCAGCTTTTTAGAGTTGGTGACTGGTCATCTTCACTCCCCTTGGGGTTACGATGAGCCAGAAATTCTCCGTTATTCAATTCACCAGTATGGTCCCATAGGCGCTGACGCTGGACATTTGGCTGTGGTCGGCGTTTCCGCATTCTGTGCGTGGTGGATGATTTCACGCGCGAATGCCTGGGTCTGGTGCGTGATACGTCGCTGTCGGGCGCCAGGGTGGCGCATGAACACGACAAGATCGCGGCGATCCGTGGCAAGAAGCTGGCGGCAGGACTGCAATACCATCCGGCCGCATTCGAAACTGGGCGGCCTCCCCCCCGCCGAGATCGCCGGTCAACAGGGATGGGGGCACGTGAACGTCACACCGTTACCGCGTCTTTGCCTCAGCCCGTTCGTGTCTGCTGCGTTTACAGAAATCATTGAGAAAACCGGACTATAATTACTCTTTGTCTTGCAGAATACTCATAATGTGTTAGCCTCATTATTGTCGAATATTTGAGGTCGAAGTTTGGTGATTAGGCAACCATCATTAGGCTGCGGGTTTCGTGCATATGCACTGTCTTCAGAGATGCGTTCGTGAGGATCGCGATCTGTGTGAAGCGCGACATCTACGGCCTTCTCGCTGCACGCCATTTGGCCTCCCAGCTTGGATTTGCGGATCTTCGCTTCTTCTGCAGCGTTAAAACCAGGCAGGCGGAGGATGACGTTCCTGCTCTGCGGCAGATGAAGCTGCTGGAACGTGACGTCGCCATCGACACGCTGGCAGCTATGGAGCCACCGACGCTGGGCCTGCCGCATCCTGACGAATGGGTGCCTTTGTATGATATGCGAGCGGATGGTGGCGCTTCAGTTCTGCTGGATTCCCGGCCGGACATCGTCATCTCCGCGCGCTTTAGCCTGATCTTTCCCCAGCGCGTGATCGATGCGGTGCCGCTCGGCATCATCAATGTCCATCCTGGTGCTCTGCCCAGTTATCGGGGCCTGTTTGCGCCCTTCTGGCAGGTGCTGCGGGGCGAGCGTGAGTTGGGCTGCACCGTCCACATGGTGGACAAGGGTATCGACACGGGCGCAATCCTTGGCATGGCGCACATCCCCTTCGAGCCCTCGCGGTCTCTGATGTGGCACACTGCCGGGTTGTATCGCGGCGGCCTTGCCATCGCGGTAGGTGCCGCCACTGCGCTGGCGCACGGCGAACAACCGGCCAGCGTGCCGCAGCAGGAGGGCGGCGCCTATTTCCGCTTCCCCACTGCGGCGGATTTCGCGGCCCTGCCAGTGCCGATCGCCAACGCGCGGGATTACGCGCAGGTCCTGGGGGACGCATTTGCGCCGGTGTTCTGCCAATCTGCCGCGCCGCAGGAGCGCGCGGCATGAGCAGGGAACTCTCCTTCGCAACCCGCCTGACTGGCTTGTTGGCGACCATGCTGTTGCTAGGCTGCGGTCTGGTGGCGGGGCTGAATTACCTGAAGTTCGAGCGGATCCTGCTGGACCAGCAGGCGCGCGTGCTTGAGATCTTTTCTGGCGAACTGGGCAGCACGGTGGAAAACAGCCTGGCGCTTGGCGTGCAGCTGGGCGGTGTGCCGGGTGCGCAGGCGCTGCTGGAACGCTCGCGCGAGGCGGAGAAACTGATCGCCGGCCTCACCATTTCCGATGCCGGCAACCTCGTACTGTTCGATACGGATCGGCAGAATATTGGACGCTCGCTGCGACAGGAGCAGCTGGCGGCGTTGGGGCTGGCGGCACCTTGGCGCTTCCGCGACGGCCCGCACTACGGCATCGGCACGCCGATCATCAACGGCTATGGCGTGCCTGAGGGCGCCATCCTGCTGCGCTACGAACGCACGGCGGTCGATGAACGACTGGGGGCATCGATGCTCGCGATGGTTCAGTCCATCATGCTTGCAGTCGGCATTTGCGTTCCCGTCGGCGCGCTGACCCTGCATCTGGTCACGCGGCAAACGCGCCGCTGGTTCGCGGCGATGGAAGGGGCGATGCAGCCAGGCGCGCCGCGCCTCGAGCTCACCGCCGGTTTGCAGGCCGCGATTGCCGATACCGATGTGCTGCTGGGCGAAGCGGAAGCGCAGCTTGAACTCATCGCGTCCCAATTGCCCGCTTCGGCGCCGTAACCCATGGAGAACGCCGCACCATGATGCCGGAACGCCACCTGATTGCCCGTGTCGTCGTTGTGGCCGTGCTGCTGCTGACCATGGCCGTCGCCTTTGTCTCTCACAGCGCACTGCGCAGCTTCGAGGTGGAACTGCGCCCGGAGCTGGAGCGCGAGGCTTCGGTCGTGGGCGGCATCGGCGCGCGCACCCTGCAACGCGCCGTCGAACTCGGCGTGCCCTTCCGCGGCTTGTCGGGGCTGGATGAGTATCTCGCCAGCTTGCTCACCGCGCAGCAGGGCCTGTCCTATGTGCTGCTCGCCGATGCAGAGGGACAGCGCATCGCCAGCGCCGGGGACGGAGCGGCCAGCTTCTCCGGCCTTCCCGCGGGCACCGTGCCCCCCGAACGGGGAGGGGCGGTGATGCGCCAACTTGGCGGCAGCTACGACGCCGCACTGCCGATCCTGGAGGACGGGCGCATCGTCGGCTGGATGCATGTCGGCATTTCCCGCGAGCGGCTCGACACCGTGCTGAACGACACGCGCTGGGACGTGCTGATCGTGCTGCTGGTGGTGCTGCTGGCAACGTCGGAGTTCCTGCGCTTCTCGCTGTTCCGCACTGTTTCCGCGCCAGTCGAATTGGTCTCGCGGCTGCAGGCGCGGCTGGCAGCAGGCGACTGGACCCTGCGTGCGCAGGACAACATCGTCTCGGAAGCCGGGCGGGTCGTGCGCCACCTGAATGTTCTGGTGCGCCGCATGAATGACCGCTTTGACAGGTTACGCTGGATGGCGACGCAAACCGGTGCTCCATCGCGCGCTGCCACGGTGCTGGATGGCGTTCGCCAACGGCTGCGCTTTGGCGTCACCGCTGTGCAGGATGGGCTTGGCACGGGGGCGGCTTCGGGTCGTCTGCCGCTGTTCCTGTTCGTCTTCGCTGAACAACTTTCAACCTCCTTCAACCCGATCTATGCGCTGGAACTGGCCGGCGGACAGGGCGGCATCATTGGGGCGGCGCTACCCATCGTCGCCTTCGTCGCGGCGGTGGCGCTGTTCACGCCCTTTGGCGGCTCGGTGGTGGCACGCCGCGGGCCGCGGGATGCGATGCTGATCGGGCTTGTGCCGGCAGCGCTCGGTCATATAGGCGCAGCGCTGGCTACGGATCTCACAACCTTCGCAATTGCACGGGGCATCTGCGGCGCCGGCTACGCCATCGTCACCATCGCCTGTCAGGTGCATCTGGCGCAGGAAGCACCAAAGGGCCGCGTGGCACGCAGTCTGGGCGGCTTCACGGCAGCGGTGATGACCGGCGCGGTCTGCGGTACCGCCATCGGTGCGGTGCTGGCAGACCGGGTCGGCTTCCGCGTGACCCTGACATTCTCGATGGTGCTGGTCGTGCTCACCACTCTGCTCGTCTTGCGCAACTTTGTTGCCGGCGGCGGCAGTGAACAGAAACCGATGGGCCTGTGGCGCAGCGCACGCGCCGCCTTCTCGGAACCGCGCTTCGCCCTGCTGGTGCTGTTTGCTGCGATCCCTGCAAAGGTGCTTCTTGGTGGCTTCATCTTCTTCCTGGCGCCGCTGGAACTTCGTGAACTTGGGCTGAGCCAGGCGGCGATCGGCCGCAATATCATGCTGTATGGGTTGTGCATGCTACCAGCGATCGTGGTTGGCGCCTGGCTGACGGATCGAACCGGGCGCGGCGGCTTGATCATCGCGCTGGCCGGCGTGATCAACGGCTTTGCGCTGCTGCTGCCGCTGTGGCTGGACCGGGACATGGCGTTGCCCATCGCGATCATCGGAACTGGCCTGGCACAGGGGTTGGCCGCGGCGCCCATGCTGGCCATTATCCCCGGCCTGAGCCTGGTACGCGGCGCGCCAAACTCCGCCGCAATGCTCAGCTTCCTGCGTCTGGGTGAAAGATTCGGCAGCGTCATTGGCCCGCCCGCGGCAGCAGCGCTGCTCGCCCTCGGCTCGGGTCAGCAGACAATGCTGGCGCTCGGGGTGATCTCGCTTGCGACCGCCATCGGCTATGCGCTGTCGCTAGCCGTTCAAGCGCGCCGGCCGGGGGGGGCGGCGTGATGCTGCAACGGCGACACATTCTGGCAGCGCCTGCATCCCTACTGGCAACTCCCGCAGTTGCGCAGGCACGCCCCTTCCGCATCATGATGCTTCTGACCCGCGGCTGGGAGGAAGCCTGCGACGGGTTCCGTGACCATTTCGCTGCACGGCGAATCCCGGTGGAACTGATTGTGCGCGACATCGCAACGGACATGCGCCTGGTGCCCGGCTTGGTACAAGAAGTCAGGCAGGTGCGGCCGGATCTGGTCTATGTCTGGGGCACCGGCCTGGCCGTGGCTGCGCTCGGGCCGTGGGATGCGGTGGACCCGTCGAAGCATATCACTGGCGTACCAGTGGTCTTCAACATCGTCACCGATCCTGTCGGCAACCGCCTCATCCGCTCCAACATCGATCCTGGCCGCCCGGTGACTGGAACCGAGTACATCGCTTCGGTGGAGGTGCAGATGCGCGCAATGGCGCGTTACCGCCCCTTCACCCGTGTCGCAACCATCTTCAACCCGAACGAAAGCAATTCGCGGTCGGTTGTCGCGCAGGCGCGCGCGCTTCTGGGCGACAATCTGCTGGAATTACCGGTGGCGCTGAATGCGGCGCGGCAGCCAGACCCAGATTCGATTCCGGCTGCGCTCATGCGGGCGCGGCAGGCCGATGTGGATTGGCTGTACATTCCGCCCGACACTTTCCTGAATAACCACCGCGCCTTGCTCACGCGTGAAGCGCTGGTCCTCCGCCTACCCATCTTCGCAGCAACTGAGCGCTTCGTGCTTTTTGCCGATGGGCTGGCCGGGCTGGTCAGCCGCTACTACAGCGTCGGCGCTTTCACAGGGTACAAGGCAGCGCAGATTCTGCGCGACGGCCGTGCGCCGGAAAGCATTCCAGTGGAGACGCTCACGCGCATGTCCTACCTCATTCGGATGGAGAGTGCGCGCCAACTGCATTTCTATCCGCCCGTTGGGCTACTGCGCACTGCGGAGACCGTCTGAGCCATGTCGCTGCGTTCCCGCATCCTGCTTCTGTTCGGGCTTGCCACGTTGCTTGCGGCCACTTCGGTGGCGGCGCCGGCATGGCTGGTGCTGCGCGATGCAGAGGATCGCTCCGCCACCGTGCGTGCCAGCCTGCAACTCGCCACATTGCGCGAAGCGGTGGACCGCGCCGCCGCGCCCCTCGTTGCATCCCTGCGCGCCGCCGTGACGGATGAAGCGCTACTCTCAGCGCGCGCCAGGCAGGATGAAACCTCGCTCAGGCAGAGATTGGCGGCCTTGCTTGAACCACTGGGTTCGAGTGTTCGCCTCGATATGGTCGGCGGGCAGGGGCAGCTTCTGGCCGCGGTGCCGGCTGCGGCTGACCCCATGGCCAGCGGTGCCACGGCCTTGCGGCGCGACCTTGTGCCGGGCCAGGTGGCCTCCGGCTTCGAAAAGGCCGAAGGTGAGGTTCTGCTGGTGGCCAGCCTGCGTCTTGCGCAGGGCGATCTGTTGTCGCTCGGCGTGCCGGCGTCAGAAGTGCTTGGGCAGATCGCGCGGCAGCTCGGCGCCGATCTGCTTTTGCGCGACCTGGACGGAGCGCTGCAGTTTGCGAGTACAGCGACCCTGCGCGACCGCGCCTCCTTTCTCCAATCGGGCGATACGATTGAGATGGATGGCCGGATCTTCCGGCTGGAGCCTACGCCGGCGGTGAATTCGGCCGGCGCGCTAATCGGCGAGATATTGGTGCTGGCCGACGCCACGGCTGCAATCAAGTCCCGCCGGCTGCTGCTGCTGGTGGCTTCCGCGCTGCTGGTGGTGGCAGCCACCGTCACCTGTAGTGCCCTCTATGGCGTGATCCGCGATGCGCTTGATCCTCTGACCGAACTGGCCCGGGCGCTGCAGGCCGTGGCCCGCGGGGACATCTTCGCCTCCGCCGCCGTCGGCCGCCGCGGTGACGAAGTTGGCGCAATCGGCGACGCGCTGCAGTCGCTCCGCAGCAACACGATGGCCTTGGACCGCCTGCAGACCGGGAACCGCTTGGCGGGCCTGCGCGAACGCGTGCTGATCGCGCAGGAAATTTCGCGCCTGGCCGCTGTGCTTGAAGGCCCGGCGCGGCAGGAGATCCTTGGCCTGCTGGAAGGGGAGGATGCAACCCTCGGCCCGGCCTTTGCGCGTCTGTCTGGCCATGTCGTGCAGCAGCACCGCGCCATGGCGGAACTGCTGGCCGAACGCACGCGCGACTTGGCTCTGGTCCGCCAGGCGCTGGATGAACGGCTACAGTTCAACCGGATGCGGGAAGAACTGGACGTGGCGCGCCGGCTTCAGCTTTCGTCCCTGCCCACGACCTATCCCGAGCACGACTTTTTCAAGCTGCATGCGGCGATGACGCCGGCGAAGGAAGTTGGCGGCGATTTCTGCGATCTGGTCATGCTGGATGATAATCGCCTGCTGCTCATGATTGGCGATGCGTCCGGTAAGGGCGTGAGCGCAGCCATCTTCATTGCAATGGCCCGCAGCCTACTGCGGGCCGCCATGACCCGCGGCGCTAGGCCAAGCGAGGCGCTTGGGCAGGCCAATGAAATGCTGGCGGCGGACAACCCAACCATGATGTTCGCTACCGCCATTGTCGCGGTATTGGATTGTCGGACCGGCGTACTGACCTATGCCAATGCTGGCCATAACGCGCCCCGCCGTCGCTGCGTGGGCGGACGAGAGGCTGAACTGCCGGTAGAGGTCGGCATAGCTCTTGGCGTGATGGATGGGATCGATTTTGTCGACCAGAGTCTGCAGTTGGAAGCGGGTGACCATTTGTTGATGTTTACTGATGGAGTGACCGAAGCGGTTGGTCCCGGCGAGACAATGTTTGGCGACGCGCGGCTTGCAGCCATCGTCGCTGACCCCGTACATTCCGAACCCGCGCTCCTTGTCGAGGCGGTGGCGCACAGCGTCGATGTCTTCGCGCAGACCGAGCCCCAGGCGGATGATATCACCATGGTTGCGCTGCATTGGCGCGGAGTTGCGGCAATCCCCAATTCTCCAACGCGTGAGAAGGAAATGATCTGATGGATGTGAACACTGAAGAGCATGGTGAGGTGCTGATCCACCGCGTCAGCGGTCGGATCGATACTGGTACCGCCGCTGAGGCGGAGCGTAAGCTGACTGCTGAAGTACGCCTGGGCCGACGCGTCCTCTTGGATTTGATGCAGGTGACCTATGTCTCCTCTGCTGGGTTGCGTGCGGTGCTGATGGCGGCGAAGCTGGCCAAGGCGAACCGAGGCGTCGTGGTCCTGTTCGGGCTGCAGCCAACGGTGCGAGAAGTCTTTGCCATGTCAGGCTTTGATAAGGTTGTGACGATCCACGATGATCAGGCTGCGGCCCTGGTGGCCGTGATGCCCTGAAATGACGGCAATCCGGCTGCTGTGTGATCGCTC
>CANEVG010000153.1 GCA_947442095.1 Sphingomonadaceae bacterium | reverse complement strand
TAATATCCAAAATGTAGTGGTAACACGCGGCGACGTGCGCGTATCATATTGATGTTAAGGGTTATTACAAAAGCCACTGTTCAAGTCGGGCTTGAGCGCGTGTGAGGCGGAGGCAGCCGTCTTCACGATAATCCGGGGATAACCCGGCCCTCCGCCGATTGGGATTTTTCTGTGCGCGCCCGATCTGCCATGGCGGCGGCGTGAAACACGATCAGGACCTTGCGGCAGATGCCCTGCCAACGCTCGCGCGCGTGTTCGGCTTTTCCGCGTTCCGGGGCGTGCAGGATCAGGTCGTATCGCGCGTGCTGGCGGGGCAATCGACGCTCGCGGTCATGCCGACGGGCGCGGGCAAATCGCTGACCTATCAGCTGCCTGCCGTGATGCTGCAGGGCACTTGCGTTGTCGTCTCGCCGCTCATCGCGCTGATGCACGACCAGCTGCGCGCTGCCAATGCCAACGGTATCGCCGCTGCCGCGCTCACCAGCGTGGACATGGACCGCGAGGCGACGATCGAGCGGTTCCGCTCCGGCGAGCTGGACCTGCTCTATGTCGCGCCCGAACGCGCCAGCCAGGCGCATTTCCGCGAACTGCTCACGCGCGCGCCCATTGCGCTCTTCGCCATCGACGAGGCGCATTGCGTGTCCGAATGGGGCCACGATTTCCGGCCGGACTACCGCTTGCTGCGCCCGCTGCTCGATAGCTTTGGCGATGTCCCACGCCTTGCGCTCACCGCTACGGCAGACCAGCACACCCGGGCTGACATCCTCGCCCAGCTCGGGATTCCGGACGAGGGCCTGATCATTGCCGGGTTCGACCGGCCCAATATCCGCTACCGCATCACCCCGCGCGACAATCCGCTGCGCCAGCTGAAGCAACTGTTGGCCGAGCAGCCCGGCCCGGGCATTGTCTATGCCCCCACGCGCAACGGGGTTGAGAAGCTGGCGGACCAGCTTTCTGCCGGAGGGCGCCGCGTGCTGCCCTATCACGCCGGGCTGGCCGCGGAGGTGCGCGCGGCCAATCAGGCGGCGTTTGTTGCCAGCGAGGACATGGTCATGGTCGCCACGGTCGCGTTCGGCATGGGGATCGACAAGCCTGACGTGCGCTTCGTAGCCCATGCCGGGCTACCCAAATCCATCGAGGGCTTTTATCAGGAAACCGGCCGCGCCGGGCGCGACGGCGATGATGCGGTGGCGCTGATGCTATGGGGCGCGGATGATTTTGCCCGCGCGCGCCAGCGCATCGGCGAAGTGGAAGAACATCGCCGCCCCAGCGAACGGGTGCGGCTCGATGCGCTTGCCGGGCTGGTCGAAACGCACACCTGCCGCCGCGCCGTGTTGCTGCGCCACTTTGGTGAAACCCCGCCCGAGGCCTGCGGCAATTGCGACAACTGCCTGAACGCGCCGGGCGTGACCGACGCCACGCAAGTCGCGCGCAAGCTGCTCTCCGCCGTCTATCGCACCGGGCAGTCCTTCGGCCTTGGCTATCTGGAAAAGGTGCTGACCGGCGTCTCCGACGAACGCATCCTCCAGCGCGGGCACGAGCACCTTTCGGTGTTCGGCATCGTGCCTGGCGATGAAGCACCGCTGCTGCGCCCGGTCGCCCGCGCCCTGCAGGCACGCGGCGCGCTGGTGGCGACCGAGCACGGCGGCCTCGCGCTCGGCGGCGATGCGCGCGCACTGCTAAAGGGCGAGGGGCGGCTCGATCTCGTGGTCGCTCCGCAAGCGCCGCGCACATCGCGCCGGAAGGGGGCAGCTGGCGCGGTGCCCAATCCGGTCGGTGATCCGCTGTTCGACGCGCTTCGTGCCTTGCGGCGCGAAATTGCGCTGGAAGGCGGGGTGCCGCCCTATGTGATCTTCCACGATTCCGTGCTGCGCGAGATGGCGGCGGCCCGGCCGACCTCACTGGCGGCAATGGGCGAAATCGGCGGGATCGGTGCGCGCAAGCTAGAGGCGTTTGGCGAGCGGTTCCTGGACGTCATCCGGCAGTTTTGAGGGGCTGCTAGAATGGAACCCGCGCTCCATCCCACGCAAATAGCCCGCCGCTTTGTGCCGGGGTCAGCCCGTGCAGGACGCGAAGCAGCGCGGCGGCGGAATGCGCGGGCGTGAACAGCTTCTCCGGCGCAACGCCGCGCTGGAAGGGCGCAGAAAGTCCGGTGTCCACAGTGCCTGGGTGGAGCGTGACGGCAATCGCCTGTGGGTGCGTGCGCGCCAGTTCTAGCGCGAGGTTCTTAACCAGCATGTTGAGCGCGGCCTTGCTCGCGCGGTAGGCGTGCCAGCCGCCCAGGCGATTGTCCGCGATCGAGCCGACGCGGGCAGATAGCGCAGCGAACACGGCGCGGCCATCGCGGCGCAGCAGTGGCAGCGTATGCTTGGCGATCAGCGCGGGACCGATGGTGTTCACTGCGAAGAGCTCGGCCATCCCTGCCCCGTCTAGCGCGCGCCAAGACTTTTCCGGGCCGGTGCCATCTGCGCGGGTAAGGCGGCCGGTTGCGACGATCACCACGTCGAGCGGACCGCCCATGGCTGCGCAGGCGGCAGCAATGCTCGCTTCATCTGTTAGATCGAAGGCGAAGGGGCGCACCTTGGCAGAGGGCATGGCAGCGCCGCTGCGCGATCCGGCGTGGACTTCACCGCGTTCGGCGAGCGCCGCGGCCAGTGCTGCGCCGATGCCGCCCGATGCGCCGAACACCGCGCAGCGCAGCGGATGGGGTGTGTCATTCATGGGCCCGCCTTGCGCTGCGCGCTACGCCCTGTCCATGCGGCAGGAAGGGCAGGTGCTGTATTATCTTGCCAATACAGCTTGCGCAGCGGCCATGGGCACGCCATCTTGGCGCCACCACTCTGACCAAGAGCAGACACATGGCCAGCACTTCGACCGATACCATCTCGCCCATCACGCTTACCCCGCCCGATCCGGTGCCGGTCGTTGCGCCTACGCAGGCGTCGGGGCTTGTGCCGGTGGCGGAGGACACCAAGTCCAAGCTGGAAGCGCGGGCCGAAGCGTTTGTGGCCGATCTCGTGGCGCAGGATGCGGCGAGCCCGGAGTTCGGCAAGCGTGTCGATCAGCTTTCCAACATGGGGCGCAAGGAGATCGTCGCGGCTTCGGGCATGTCGAACCGGTTTCTGGACCGGCCGGTGCGCGCGATGGATAAGGATTCAGGCGTTGGCGCCGATCTGGCGGCGCTGCGCCGCACGGTGGAGGAGCTCGATCCGGGCCGGCAGGGCAATCTCTCGGCCCCGCGCAAGATCCTCGGCATCATTCCCTTCGGTAGCAAGCTTAAGAACTATTTCGACAGCTACACATCCTCGCAAGGCCACATCAAGGCGATCCTCGACCGGCTGGCATCGGGTAAGGACGAGCTGCTGATGGACAACGCCGCGATCGATGTGGAGCGTTCCAAGCTGTGGGAGGCGATGGGCAATCTGGAGCAGATGATCCACATCTCCAAGGTGCTCGATCAGAAGCTGGAGGATGCCGCCGCCGCTCTCGATCACACCGATCCGGCCAAGGCCAAGGCGGTGCGCGAAAGCGCGCTGTTTTACACTCGCCAGCGCACGCAGGATCTGCTCACGCAGATGGCGGTGACGGTGCAGGGCTACCTCGCGCTCGATCTGGTAAAGAAGAACAATGTCGAACTGGTGAAGGGCGTGGACCGCGCCGGCACCACCACGGTCGCCGCGCTGCGCACCGCCGTGACGGTGGCGCAGGCGATGACCAACCAGCGGCTGGTGCTCTCGCAGATCACCGCGCTCAACACCACGACCGCCAACATCATCGATTCCACTGGCAAGCTCCTGCGTGAGCAGACCGGCAAGATCCATGAAATGGCGGCCTCATCCACCATCCCGCTGGAAACCTTGCAGCGCGCCTTCCAGAATATCTACGAGACGATGGACACGATCGACACCTTCAAGCTGAAGTCGCTCGAAGCCATGAAGCAGACTGTGGACACGCTTTCGGGCGAGGTCGAGAAGTCCAGGGGTTATATCGCGCGGGCTGAAGGCGCGGCGCAGGCGAAGCTGGGCGGTGCGGAGACGTCTCCGCTGCTGAGCTTGGAAGGCTGATCGGCGCGTGGCTGATTTTAGGGCGGATTCTGCCACGGACAGCAGCCGTATTCTGGCCGAGGCGCGAAGTTCGCTGCAGCGCCAGCAGGCAGGCGGGCGGCGAGCAGGTGGTCGCTCCATCGGGCGGCGCTCGGCAGAGCTGAAGCGGCTGCACATGCTGCGCAAGGCCGCCCGCATGGCTTTTGCCGTGATGGCGATCCTGTTTGCGGCACTTGTCGCGGGGTTGGTGATCGACGGGATCGGGTTTATCGGGCTGGTGATGACTTTTGTGGCCATCGTGGCGGCAGTGGTGGCGCTGGGCATGTTTCCCCGTCTTAAGGTGCCCGATCTTGCCGCGATCAACCGTGGTGATGTGCGCACCATGGTCGCGCGCACCGAGCTTTGGCTGGAAGCGCAGCGGCCCGCGCTGCCCGCGCCAGCGGTGAACCTGATCGATCAGATCGGCGTGCAGCTCGATGGGCTTGGCTTGCAGCTTGAAGGCATCGATCCGGCAGAGCCCGCCGTGTCCGAAGTGCGCAAGCTGGTGGGCGAGCATCTGCCCGGCATGGTCGAAAGCTATCGCCGCATTCCGGCAAACCTCAGGCGCGAGCAGCGCGAGGGGCGCACGGCGGATCAGCAGCTGACCGACGGGCTCGGCAAGATCAGCGCCGAGATCGACGCAGTGACGCGCCAGCTGGCAGCGGGTGATCTCGATGCGCTGGCCGTGCGCGGCCGGTTTCTGGATTACAAGTATGGGGACGGGTTGGAACAAGCCCCGCTCCAGTTGCAAGCACCCGAGGCCAAACCCTGATGCGCGTTTCGATCCCCCACACTCTTGGCAGGGACGAAGTGCGTCGCCGCATGCATGCGCGCCTCGGCGATGCCGAGGAAAAGGCGAAAGGGCTGCTTGGCAGTCTGACCTCGCTCGAAACGGAATGGACCGGCGAGGACACACTGGCGATCATGGTCAACGCGATGGGCTATTCCATCCCTTGCAGCGCGGCGATTGAGGATGCCTCCCTCGATTTCGACGTGGAGATTCCGCCCGGTGCCGGCTTTGCGCGTGGCATGATCGAAAGCGCTATCCGCGACAAAGGCGAGCGTTTGCTTGCCTAGCCACTTCAGGCGAGGCGCGCTTCCATCTCGGCAATCAGCGCATCAAGCGACCCAAGGCCATCCAGCGTCGGCGCGTCGATCAACACTTCGATCTCGCTACCCCGTTCACGCAGCACTGCCGGCAGCGGGATGTGCTGGTGCGGCGTATCATCCTTGTGCTGGAACACCGCCGGGACCGAGAGCGCCTGCAGCCACTTGCGCCACTTGGGGTCCATGCGCAGCGAGCCATAGGTGATTGCGCACAAGCTGCACGGGTACGTCGAGGGCGATAGCGTCTTGTGCAGCGAATCGAGCGCCATGTGGATCAGCCCGCCATTGGCGTTGTAGATGAAGATCAGGCGGTCTGTTTCGGGGGGGGCTGGCGCGCTCACGCTGCGAGGCAGTAGGGCTCGATTTCTCCCGCAAGATACTGCTTCTTCGCCTTGGCGCGGCTCAGCTTGCCCGAGCTGGTGCGCGGCAGCGTGCGCGGCGGCACGAGTTCGACCACGCAGTTCATGCCGGTGATCGAGCGGACCTTGTCGCGGATCGCATCGCGCAGCTTCACGCGCTCGGCAGGGTCGGAAACGCGGCAATGGACCAGTACGGCCGGGGTTTCCTCACCGCTTTCAGTTTCGACGGAGAAGGCGGCGATGTCGCCCTGGTGGAAGCCGGGCAGCTGCTCCACCGCCCATTCGATATCCTGCGGCCAGTGGTTCTTGCCGTTGATGATGATCATGTCCTTGGCGCGGCCGACAATGAACAGGTAGCCTTCTTCATTGCAGTAGCCCATGTCGCCCGTATCGAGCCAGCCATCCACCATGCAGGCGGCTGTCGCTTCCGGATCGCGGAAGTAGGAATGCATCACCGATGTGCCCCGGCACCACACCTTGCCGATGTGGTGGTGGGCGAGGGGCTCCCCCCGTTCGCCGCGCACTTCGACTTGCATGCCGCGCACCGGTACGCCGCAATTGACGATGGCACGGTAGCGCGCGGGCCGGGAGAGATCGCGGGGGGTGCCCGAAAGGCGTTCTTCCTCGACCAGCTCGACGCGGATGCCTTCCCCGGGCGGCATCACCGTTACGGCAAGGGTTGCCTCGGCGAGGCCATAGCTGGGCATGAAGGCGGCGGCCTTGAACCCTGCATCGGCAAAGGCGTTGACGAAGCTTTGCATCACGTCTGGCCGGATCATGTCAGCGCCGTTGCCCGCCACGCGCCAGCGCGAAAGGTCGAAGCGTTCGGCCACGCTGCTCTGGCTCGAAATGCGGCGGGCGCAGATGTCGTAGCCGAACGTGGGCGAATAGGAGAGCGAAGTGCCCGGATTGCGGCTGATCAGATCGAGCCAGGCCAGCGGACGGCGCGCGAAGTCTTCGGTGCGCAGGTAATCGACCGAGACCTGATTGGCGATCGGCGAGAGGAAGCAGCCGACCAGGCCCATGTCGTGATACCAGGGTAGCCAGCTGATCGCGCGGTCTCCCGGCTGGAAGGCCATTCCATGCGCGTGGCCCGCCAGATTGGCGAGTAGCGCGCGGTGGGTAACGGCGACACCGTGCGGGAAGCGGGTCGAGCCGCTGGAATACTGGAGATACGAGATCGCATCCGGATCGGGGATGGGAAGCGCTGCTTCGCTGGCCGGGGCCGCAGCGGCAAAGCCCTGCCAGGTGAGGCCCGGAACGTTGCAGCGCGCGGTGGCGGCGCCGCAGATGCTTTCCAGCTCGTCCGGATAGAGCAGCATAGCGGGATCGGAACTGGTGATCTGCACCGCCAGCTGATCGATGTAGTTCTCCTTGCCGCCAAAGCTGGTGGGCAGCGGCAGCGGCACCGGCCAGGCTCCGGCATACATTGCGCCGCAGAACAGCGCGGCAAATTCCGCGCCGGTTTCGGCGATCAAGGCAATGCGATCGGCCGGCTTCACGCCCAGCGCGATCAGGCGGCGTGCGGCAACCAGCGCATCGCGGCGCAGTTCAGCATAAGGATAGATATGTGCAAGACGGCCGCGGGCGTCATGAAAGTTAAGACCGCACGCGCCGTTGGCGGCGAAATCCAGCGCTTCGCAGAATGTGCTGAAATCGGCAAAACGGCGGGGACGTCCATCATCGTTGGGCGTTGGAACCAGCTCTGCCTGCTCGGCAGCGGCATCGAGGACGGTCATGCGATACCCCATTTTCGTTCCGGCCGGCGCTAGATCAGGCCTGATGGTTTATTTTCCGCATACAATGCGAGCCGTTCCCATTTACGCGCGACTGTGGCACGAATGTGGCATGACGTTTAGCAATTCCGGGCGCTGCTCTGGCCGAGCGGGTACGGGCGGCGGGCGACGGCGGGAACGCACACCCCCTCCGCCGCTCGATGGCCCCGCGCTTGAGGCGCTGGCGCTGACTTATGTGGCGCGCTTTGCCACGAGCGCGGGCAAGCTATCAGACTATCTGAAGCGCAAACTGCGCGAACGCGGTTGGTCGGATGCGGCGGAACCTGCTGATATTGCGGCGATAGCGAGCCGGTTGGCAGAGCGCGGCTATGTCAACGATGCCGGCTATGCGCAGGCGCAGGGCGAGGGCCTCAGGCGGCGCGGCTATGGCATGCAGCGGATCGAGAGCGCGCTGGACCATGCCGGGATCGCTCCGGCCTTGCGCACAGCGGCGCTGGGCAGCGAGACCGAGCGGCGCCACGCCGCGCTGGCGTTTGCGCGGCGCAAGCGAATATGGCCTCATTCAGCCATGCGGCCAGCCGACCCTGCCATGCGGCAAAAACAGATGGCGGCGTTCCTGCGCGCCGGGCATGGGCTTGACCATGTACGCCGGGTGATGGATGCCCACAGCCTTGAAGCTGCGGAAGAATGGGCGAATGAGCATGCCGAAGACGCTTT
>CANEVG010000152.1 GCA_947442095.1 Sphingomonadaceae bacterium | reverse complement strand
GCCAGCAGCGCTGCAGCGCAATCGGTGCAAGACGCAAAGGACCTGCTCGGCCGCATCCTTGGCCCTGCGCCAACCGCCACGTCTGCGTCAACTGCCTCGCCTGTGCCCCTGCCCACATCCACGCCAGCCCGCAGTCCGGCCATCACTGCGCCCCCGGCGAACGTGACCAGCAGCGAGGCTTCAAACGGCCTCAAGCTCGCGCTTGGCACGGCAGCCGAGCGCGTGGTGGGCCAACTGGGCCGGGCGGGCGGGTTTGCGAATGACCCCAAAGTGCGCATTGGCCTGCCCGGCGCGCTCGGCAGGCTCAATGGCCTGGTCTCGACGCTCGACCGGACGGGGTTGACTGGCAACCTCACTGGCAAGCTTAATGCCGCAGCCGAAGGCGCAGTGAGCAAGGCGCTGCCGCTGCTCAAGACGGCGATCGCGCGCATGACCGTGAATGACGCGCTGGGCATCGTGACCGGCGGCGACACATCGGCGACCGACTATTTCCGCCGGACCATGGGGCCAGATCTGCAGACCGAAATGACCCCAGTCGTGGCCAAATCGCTTTCAGCAGTGAAGGCGTTTCAGGCGATGGACCGCGTGGCTGCAAGGAACCGCCTGCTGGCCGGGCAATTCGGCGCCAAGGACCTGACGAGCTATGTCACGCAGAAGGCCAGCGACGGGGTGTTCCTCTACCTCGGCGAACAGGAGCGTGCCATCCGCGCCAATCCGTTGGGCACAGGCAGCAAGCTGCTCGCGAAGATCTTCGGGCGGTAGTGGTAGGAGGAAGAGGAGGAGTGTGCCCCCCACCACCTTCGGTGGTACCCCTCCCCCAAGCGGGAGGAATGGTGCGCTAGCCCACCTTGCGCTGGTTGGCCGCGGGATCGGGGACGGTGAGCGATGAGCGGATCGCCACAGCGGCGACGCGGCCGTCTTCGTCGAGACGCAGCGGCTGCGAGAACTCGACGCCCATGCGGTCCTCGCTGGCCCAGCGGCAGGTAGCCGTGACCGAGTGGCCATCCGAGAGCTGGATGCGGAAGATCGTGCCGTGCGGCACGTTCCACAGCCCTTCGACCAGCGCACCGGTGAGCGACATGTTGCGCAACGTGCCACTGTAACGATGCCCGCCGTGATCGAGCACGACGCGGCGCAGCATGGCCTGGCGTGAGGCGCGGGACGAGCGCGGCCCGCGCGCAATGGCGACGAGCCCGGTGGCAAGCCGCGAAGCGGTGTTTGCCGAGGAAAGCGGGTGTTCGTAGATAAAGCCCTGCACGTGGCTGCAGCCGAGCATACGGACCAGATCCAGCTCGTCGAGCGTTTCCACACCTTCGGCGGTGGTTTCCATGCCAAGCGCTTCGGCGAGGCTGACGATGGAGGCAATGATCGCACCGTTGCGACTGCCGTTTTCGGTTGCGCCGCGCACGAACGACTGGTCGATCTTGATCTTGTCGAACGGTGCGCGCTTCAGATAGCCGAGCGAGGAATAGCCGGTGCCGAAATCATCGAGCGCGAGACGCACGCCGATGCCCTTGAGCGCGCGGAACATGGTCTCGGTGGCGGTATCATCGCCCAGGAACACGCTTTCGGTGATCTCTAACTCCAGCCGGTCGGCCGCGACGCCTGCCTGCGCCAGCGCGCTGGTGATCTGCGCGGGCAGTGCGGGATTGGCAAACTGCAGCGGTGAGACGTTGACCGCGACGCGCACGTCCTCCGGCCACTTTGCCATGTCCATGCATGCGGTGCGCAGCGCCCATTCGCCGATCCTGACAATGAGGCCCGCGTCTTCGGCAATCGGCACAAACTTGCCAGGCGAGATGAAGCCATGGTTGGAGTGGTTCCAGCGCAAGAGCGCCTCGAACCCGGTGATCCGCTCGGTCGCGGTCTGCACCACAGGCTGATAGTAGAGCTCGAGATTGCCGTGGGTTATCGCATCGCGCAGATCTTCTTCCAGCCGGCGGCGCTCTTCGGCATCGCTGTGGAGATCCGCCGCATAGAAGTGGTGGCGCCCGCGCCCACCGTCTTTGGCGGCATAGAGCGCAAGGTCTGCATTGCGGATCAGCGCCTCGCTGGTGACCCCGTCATCGGGAGCGACCGCAATGCCCACCGACGCGCCGATCATGACGCGGCTGCCTTCGATCGAATAGGGCTGGCTCAGTTGTTCGATGATCCGTTCCGCCAGATGCGCAAGCTTGTCGCGCTCGATCTTGCCGGCAAGGATCACCTGGAATTCGTCGCCGCCAAGCCGCCCGACCCGTCCGACTGTGCCGACCACGCGTTCGAGCCGCTGCGCCACCGTCTTGAGCAGCGCATCGCCCGCCGGATGGCCGAGCGTATCGTTGACCTGCTTGAACCGGTCGAGATCGAGCAGAAACACCGAGCAGTTGCGATGCAGCTCCTGCGGGGCGGTGAGGATTTTTTCTAGCGTCTGCGACATCTGGAAGCGGTTCGAGAGGCCTGTGAGCGAATCGAAGTGGGCCAGTCGCGAGGCGTGTTCCTGCGAGCGGCGCTTTTCGGTGAGATCAGTGCCCGAACCGCGAAAGCCCTCGAAATTGTTGAAGGCATCGTAGGACGGGCGGCCCGTGACCGACCACCAGCGTTCCTCGTCTGCCACAGCGGCACGCAAGGGCAACTCGCTGAAGCTGGAGCGGGCGGACAGATGGAAGGCAAGCGTGCGTTCGCCCTCACCCGCCGTATCGACCGGATTGAACAGCTCGGCAAATGGCCGGCCGAGCAGAGCTTCCACCTCCTGCCCCAGCGCTTCGGCAACGGGCCCCGAGATGTAGGTGAGCAGGCCGCGGCGGTCAGTTTCCCAGAACCAGCCCTGTCCGGTCTCTTCATAATCGGCGAGGATCTCCTGCGCACGGGTCTGCAAGCGCGCACCTTCCTCGACCGCGAGGCGTTCCTTGATGTCGACCTCGCGCTGGCGCAGGTAGGCAACTCCGGCGATCACGCCGCCGATCACCATGGTCAAGATACCGCCGCTGGAACTGATCACCCACATGACACCGGACCACATCGCGACTTCAGCGGTGAGCATTCCGGCGAGACGGCCCGATTCGGTGACCGTGGCAAGCAGCGAGATTGTAACCAAAAGAGCAAGCGCCTGCTCCCAGGGCACCAGCCCGCTGGCGGCCCAGATGCTGATGGCGATGCCATAGATGAACAGCGGCAAGCCGATCGAGGCGACCATCAGCCCCATCCGCATAGCGGCGGAATGATCGCCCTTGTTCTCATAGCTTGAAGTGAAGCGCGTCATGAACATCAAAGCCGAGGCCAGCAGCGCAAGGATCGGCGCTATCGTCGGCTGGATGGTGCCGTTCGCGGCCGCAAGCCCGGCCACCCCGAGCATCGTGGGCAGCGCCATGTGCGGCCACCCCCGGGCGATCAGCCGCCGTCCCGGTCCCGTGCCGAAGAGGAACGCGGCACCGGCCACATCGCTGCGGCTGACCGGCGGGGTCGGCACACGTTCGCGCCGCCGCTGGGTGCGCGCATAATCACGCGACACGCGCAGCGGTTCAGCTTGCGTTCCTTGCTGAGCCCCGGAAAAATCATTCATCCATGACAGATGCGCTGCACTGCTTTGAAAAACCGTTAAGCAAACACCGCTGCGGAGAAATTTTCTCCAGATTTCCGAAGGTTTTCTTTTGCTGCAGCCGCGAAGATGCTAACGCTGCCCAAAGGTCTTGTTTTGCCTGATTGCCAAGGAATTCGCGTGTCCCGGAAGGCCAGCTACTCGATGATCGGCGTTGCCGGACGGCGCCTGCGCATTGGCCAGTGGCACACGGATGCCGCTCCCGAAACCGGGGCGGAACAGCCCCCACTGGTGATTTTCAGCGGCATCGGCATGAACATGGAAATGCTTGAACCCCTTGCCCAGCGCATGCCATCGCGCCGGATTGTGAGCTTCGACCTGCCAGGCATCGGCCAGTCGCCCGATCCGTTCTTCCCTTATACCATACCGCAGATTGCACTCACTCTGGCGGCGCTGATGGACCGTCTGGAGATCGAATCCGCCGATCTGCTGGGCATGAGCTGGGGCGGCGCAGTGGTGCAGCAGTTTGCTTTTCAGCACCGTGCGCGCACCGGCAAGCTGGTGCTCGCCGCAACCTCGGCCGGTGGTGGCACGATGATCCCCGGCAGCCCTTCGATGATCAGTCAAATGCTTGATCCAATGGAATATTCTTTCGATAAATCGCTACGCCGCAACCTTGCCATGCTCTACAACGGCGGCGGCGCGGACAGGGTTTCGCTCAATGCCGCGACGGCCCCGTCCCCGCTTGGCTGGACTTACCAGTTGGCGGCGTTCGCGGGTTGGAGCAGCGCGCCGTTTCTGCCCCTGCTGAACCTGCCGGTGTTGATCATGGCTGATGCCGATGACCAGCTGATCCCGCCGGTCAATGCCCATTTCCTGCATCAGGCGATCCCTGGCAGCCGGCTGGAAATGACTGAAGGTGGCGGCCACCTGTTCATGCTTTCGCGTCCCGATGCCTTCATCGCCAAGCTAAACGGGTTTCTGGGCGAGCCAGTTTGCGCACCGGTGGATTGACCCGCAGGGCAACCTCTGACTTAATCGCACAATTAAACGAAGCGGCCACTGGCTGACGACACCAGCTGAACCGGGCGCGCGGTACGAAGAGGAGCCTCAGTATGCCTGCTTATGACCTGATCATCCGGGGCGGAACCATTGTCGACGGCACCGGCCGGCCGCGCTTCACAGGCGATGTTGCCGTCAAGAACGGGCTGATTGCCGCGGTTGGGAGCGTTTCTGGAAGTGCAGCGCAAGAGGTTGATGCAACAGGAAAAGTAGTCGCGCCCGGCTGGGTCGATATCCACACGCATTATGATGGGCAGGCGACCTGGGATCAGGAAATGGCCCCAAGTTCTTGGCACGGCGTGACGACGGTGGTCATGGGCAACTGCGGCGTGGGCTTTGCCCCTGCCGCGCCGGACCGGCATGACTGGCTGATCGGCCTGATGGAGGGCGTGGAGGACATCCCCGGCACCGCACTCGCCGAGGGGTTGAAGTGGGACTGGGAGAGCTTCCCCGAGTATCTCGACGCGCTGGAGCGCCTGCCGCGCAGCGTGGACGTGGCCACGCATGTGCCGCACGGCGCGGTGCGCGCTTATGTGCTGGGCGACCGCGAAAAGCCCGGCGCGGTGCCGACAGATGCCGATATCGATGCGATGTCTGCCATTGTCGAGGAGGGGCTGCGCGCAGGGGCCCTCGGCTTTTCCACCAGCCGCACGGTGATCCACAAGTCGGTCGACGGCGAAGTCGTGCCCGGCACCACCGCCACCGCCGAAGAACTGATCCGCATCGGCCGCGCAATGGGCCGCGTTGGCCACGGCGTGTTCGAAATGGCGAGCGACATGAAACGCGAGTGGAACGAGTTCGGCTGGATGGGCGCGCTGAGCCGCGAGACTGGCCTGCCCGTCACCTTCGCGGCGCTGCAGTCCATCGCCAAGGACCTGCCGCTTTCTGAACAGATCGAGGAAATGAGCCGCCAGAACGCCACCGGGGCCAACATCGTCGCGCAGATTGCACTGCGCGGCAACGGCGTGGTGATGAACTGGCGCGGCACGGTCCACCCGTTCCGCTTCCGTCCATCCTGGTCGGCGATCGAGGGGCTGCCATGGGACGAGCAACTCGCAAGCCTGCGCGCTCCCGCGTTCAAGGCGCAGTTGCTGGGCGAAGCCAATATCTACCCTGAAAGTGACATCATCCATCTGCTGCGCGCGATCAGCAACGGTTGGAGCGGCCAGTTCGAAATGGACGACAGCTTCGATTATGAGCCGCAGGCTGATGCCAGTGTCGCCGCGCGAGCGAAGGCGGCGGGGGTTTCGCCCGAAAGCTATGCCTATGATCTGATGCTGGCAAACGAAGGCACCGGCTTCATCTATCTGCCAATCCTCAACTACATGGACGGCAACCTCGATTTCCTCGAAGCGCTGCAGGCGCGCGATGATTGCGTGAACTCGCTGTCAGACGGGGGCGCGCATTGCGGCACGATTTGCGATGCTGCCTCGCCTACGTTCATGCTGGAACACTGGGTACGTGACCGCAAGCGCGGTGGACGGCTGAGCCTTGAACAGGCGGTAAAGCGCCAGTGCCATGATACCGCGCGGCTCTATGGCCTCGATGATCGCGGCGTGATCGTCCCGGGCACTCTGGCGGATATCAACGTGATAGACATGGACGCGTTGAAACTAGGCAAACCGTGGCTGGCGTTCGATCTGCCCGCAGGCGGCAAGCGTCTCTTGCAAAAGGCGGACGGGTATGTCTTCACGATCAAATCGGGCGAAGTGACGTTCCGCGACGGCGTCTGGACCGGCGCGGTGCCGGGAGGCCTGATCCGCGGGCCGCAGCGCGCCGAAGCATTGGAGGCAGCAGAATAATGACCGTTTCCGCTATTCGCATTGGCGCACCCGCCACGCTAGACAGTCTGTATCTGGATCAGCTTCCGGCCTGCGCAGCGCCCGGGCCGGGTGAGATCCATGTGCGCCTGCGCGCGTCCTCGCTTAACTTCCACGACTTTGCGGTCGTGACGGGTATCCTGCCCGCCGCTGCCGGGCGCATTCCGATGTCGGACGGCGCGGGCGAAGTGGTGGCCGTGGGCGAAGGCGTGACGGACTACGCGCCGGGCGATCTCGTCGTCTCTACATTCTTCACCAACTGGGACGACGGCGCAGCGCCTGCGACTGCGTTCACAACGGTGCCGGGAGACGGGATCGACGGCTACGCGCGGACCGAAATCACTGCGCCTGCAGGCTGGTTCACCCCGGTGCCCAAGGGTTATTCCTGCGCCGAAGCAGCCACGCTGACTTGTGCGGGGCTGACGGCCTGGCGCGCACTGTTTGTCGATGGCACGGTCAAGCCCGGCTCGACCGTGCTGGTGCAGGGCACGGGCGGCGTCTCGATCTTCGCGTTGCAGATGGCCAAGGCCGCCGGGGCGCGCGTGATCGCAACAAGTTCTTCAGACGCCAAGTTGGAGCGGCTGCAAGCCATGGGCGCGGATGGGCTGATCAACTACAAGACCGAGGCCGCCTGGGGCCTTAAGGCGCTGGAGCTTACCGGCGGCGCGGGCGTGGACTGCGTGGTCGAGATCGGCGGTGCGGGCACGCTCGATCAATCGATGATGGCTGCGCGCGTGGGCGGGCATGTCGCGCTGATCGGGGTACTCGCGGGCTTTGCCGGGCCGGTGCAAACCGCGCTGCTGATGGCCAAGAACCTGCGTGTGCAAGGGCTGACCGTGGGCAGCCGCGCAATGCAGCTCGCCATGATTGCCGGCGTGGAAGCCAATGGCATTCGCCCCATCATCGACAGCCACTTCCCGCTCGCCGATCTGGCCGGTGCGTTTCGCCATCAGGCGAGCAACACCCACTTCGGCAAGATCGTGGTGGACATCTGAAACGGCCTGCGTCCCTGCGCTGATCGCGAGGGACGCAGGCAATCAAGCCGCGTAGCCTATCTGCGCCGCGCTGTAAGTGTCGTTGCCGCTCAGCGCAAAACGGCCGACGAGCGCTGCCATGCGGTCCGCTTCGCCAGCCAGATTGCGCGAGGCCGCTGTCGCTTCCTCAACCATAGCAGCGTTCTGCTGGGTCATGAGGTCAAGCTCGCGCACAGTTTAGCGGACCTGGCCGATGTTTGTGACCTGCGCGCTCGCCGCGCTGGCGATAATGCTGGCAAAGTCCGCGATTTAACCCACCTTGCCGATCTTCTCCCCACGGTCGAAGTATGGGGCATCGGCACCGTGGGCAAACAGCGCCGACCAATGCGCGATCTGTTTCTTGCGGGCTGCCGCCATTGTGCTTTGTGAGGAGAAGAGGCCTGAAGTTTCCGGAGTTCTGGCAATACGCTCGTAGAGTGCATCAAACGCGGCAAGGGCAGCACTTGCTACCGCTTTGCCGACATCGGCAAGGCGCTTCGCGTCGTCAGGTCCGGTCGAGAAGCACGCCAGCTTCGGGGCGTCGTCATGGCTTTTCATTCGGGCTTTCCAGCCGTTAAGTATCAGATCAG
>CANEVG010000151.1 GCA_947442095.1 Sphingomonadaceae bacterium | reverse complement strand
CCCCTGACGCTCGCACCAATGGTTGCAAACGGGCGTTCGCGCCCATTGCGGATGAAATTCCTTCTGCGCAGCATCGTCTACAGGTCAGAGGCCTTCTACGTCCTTTTGCAGTCTGCGCTTGCCGTAAAATGGCGCGTATGCGACAGACTAGGCGTATACAGCGCAGCATCGGCCAGAAGCACAACGGACGTTGGTTCGCTTTATTGGGATCCAGAAGGTAGAGCATGAACAGCACTTCCCCCTTCAAGGTCTTCATTGGCTACGATTCGCGTGAAGACATTGCCTATCAGGTTGCTCGCCATTCGCTGCTCCGTCACACCCCGCAGGAGATCAGCGTGCACCCCATCCGGCAACCGGTGGTGCGTGAACTCGGGCTTTACACGCGTCCCGCAGATGCGACTGCCACGACAGAGTTTTCGCTCACGCGTTTCCTGACGCCTTATCTCGCCGCGCAAGAAAGCGGATGGGTGCTGTTCACCGATTGTGACTTTCTGTTCACCACCGATATCACCGGCGTGCTGGAAGGTCTCGATACGGCCAAAGCGGTCTACGTGGTCCAGCACGAGTACGACCCGGCGCATGACATCAAGATGGATGGCCAGAAGCAGACGCGCTATCCCCGCAAGAACTGGTCCTCGTTCATCCTCTTCAACCTCGCCCATCCCGATGTGCGCGCGCTTACGCCTGCGGTGGTCAATAGGGTTTCGCCAGCCTTCCTGCATCGGTTCCAGTGGATCGCCAAGGATGAGCATATCGGCGCGCTCGATCTCGACTGGAATTTCCTCGAAGGCGAGTATCCGCGTCCCGAGACGACGCCGCGCGTGATCCACTATACTAACGGTGGTCCGTGGTTTCCGGAGTGGCAGACGGTCGATTTTGCCGATCTCTGGCTCGCCGAAGAAGCAGCCTATCGCGCCTCGCCGATGGCTAAGGCCGCGTAACGATTAGTAGGCCGGTTGCCCGCCACCTGGTCAGCCCACTCACTTTAGCTCTGTTCTCCAATCCAAGGTTCCGGCATGGAAATCGCGCTGCGCAACAATATCGTGTTCTCGAACGAACGAGCGTTCGTGCTAATCGGCGGTATGAACGTCATCGAAGACGAGGACATCGTCATGGAGGTGGCGCGGACCTATGTCGAAGTGACGTCCAAGCTTGGCATTCCTTATGTGTTCAAGGCCTCGTTCGACAAGGCCAACCGCTCCTCGATCACATCGTTCCGTGGGCCCGGCCTCGAGCGCGGACTGGAGGTGCTGGCCGCTGTGAAGGCGCGCTTTGGGGTGCCGGTGTTGACCGACGTGCACGAACCGTTTCAGGCTTCGCCCGTGGCTGAAGTCGCTGACATCATCCAGCTTCCCGCCTTCCTTGCCCGGCAGACCGACCTCGTGGTGGAAATGGCTCGCACCGGCGCGGTCATCAACATCAAGAAGCCGCAGTTCCTCGCCCCGCATGAGATGAAACACATCATGCGCAAGTTCGCCGAGGCGGGCAACGAGCAGATCATCCTGTGCGAGCGTGGCAGCTCATTCGGCTACAACAACCTCGTTGTCGACATGCTCGGGATGGACATCATGAAGCCGATGGCCCCCGTCGTGTTCGATGTCACGCATGCCCTGCAGAAGCCGGGTGGACGAAGTGACAGCGCAGATGGACGGCGTTCGCAGGTCGCCGCGTTGGCCCGAGCAGGCATGGCTCTGGGCATTGCGGGCCTCTTCCTTGAAGCACACCCCGATCCTGACAACGCGAAGTGCGACGGCCCCTGCGCCTTGCCGCTCGAGGCGCTGGAACCGTTCCTGACACAGGTCAAGGCGATTGACGACGTCGCCAAGTCTCTGCCGCCACTGGTGACCGGCTAAGCCGGAACTGGCTTCGGTCCGGGCTGGTTCAGCCTGCCAGTGAATCCCAAAGCATCCGCAGCCCCCGCCGCAGGCCAGCTGGGCCCGATGTCACAGCGCGAAGCAGCGGCCAGAAATCGATCCGGACGGTGCCCCGGTGATCAAGCGACCGGTACAGGTCCCAAAAGCCGTCAATGCCCACCACGTCAGGCAGATTGAACACCCCGTGGAAGCCGAAAGTGCCCAGACCCGTGGCTTCGCGCTCGCGCGCGAAGCGGCTGGCCAGATCCCGGTCAGCGAACACCATTCCATGCCGCTCTTCGAGCATGGCGCGGTTGGTCCGCGCGATAGCGAGGTCCTCTGCAACACCGTCGTCGAGAAAGTCGGGATCGCGGCAGGCCAGCATCAGCCGGCGGCTGCGCAACGAAAATCCGCCATTGCCGACATCGTGACCATCGACAAACTGTGGCCAAGGCGCGCCGATGTAGTCGCAGGCAAGGAACGCAGGCTCCCATGCCTCGGGCTCAGCCACGAAGCCGTCCCATTGCACAATCATGCAATGGCTGGTCTCGATCCAATCGGCGAGGCGGTGCAGAACGAAATGCGAGTAGGCCGCCAGCGAACGCAGTGGCGCGATCTCGATGCATTCGATGCCCGCTGGCAGATCCGGCGTGGCAGCGTCAGTGAACAGCAAGGCCCGCGCACAGTCCACCAGCGCAAGACTGCGCACCATCGCCGCGATCGTGGCCTCCACATTGACGCTGGCGACAGCACAAAGGGTTATGCTGGGCAAGGCGAGACGAGGCTTTGAGCTGGTCACAGGCGCACCACGAACTGCTCGGTAAACTGGCTCAGCTCGGGATGGTGGAAGGGGTCATGGATCCGGTCGGTTGCCCAAAGGCGTTTGAGAGCCGCAAGTTCGTCGGCGAGGCGCGCCCGCCCCGGCCCGCGACGATCATGCCCGCGCGATTTGGATTCGTGGTGGACCAGACAGGCACGCGCCTCGTAGAAGCTATGCCAGCCAGCCGAATTCAGCTTCAGGCACAGATCGACATCGTTGAACGCGACAGTAAAGTTGGCGGCGTCGAACCCGCCCACCGCTTGGAAGCGGTCCTTGCGCATCACCAGACAGGCGGCGGTGACCGCACTAACGCGCTGCGGCAAATGTGCCCGGCCAAAATAGCCCGGAGCGCTGTCAGGCTGCAGGCGATGTGCATGTCCCGCACCGCCGCCCACGCCGATCACGATCCCGGCATGCTGGATTGTCCTGTCGGGATAAAGCAGGCGCGCTCCGACCGCGCCGATGTCGTCCCGCAGCGCATGCGGAACCATGTGCGCCAACCAGTCTGGATCAATCACCTCAATGTCGTTGTTCAGCAGACACAGCAAAGGGCCGCGCAAGTCCGGCACCAACTGGTTGTGCATCGCTGCATAGTTGAACGGGCCGGGCTGGCGGGAGATGCGAATGCCGCTTGCTTCCAGTTCGGCAAGATAGGTCAGTGTGTCCGGCTCGTTCGAACCGTTGTCGATCACGGTGATGTCCATCGCCGGATACCGGGTGACGGCAAGGCCTGCCATACAGGTGCGCAGCAGCGCGACGTGATTGCGGGTCGGCACCACGATACTGACATGCGGTGAGTCCGCGATCAGCGTTGCCGGTTGCATGGCGTGCAGCGCGCGGGGAGCCGGTCGACTGCCGCGATGGTGCAAGACAAGGGGAATGTGGACCGGCTCCGGCCCCGCCAATGGCAGCGCGCGGCGCGGCCAGTCGGGGCCTGCACCCCGCACCGCCGCAGGATCTGCCGCAAACGCGCAGCTGCCGCTCAGATAATCGTGTCCCGCAAACAATTCGGCATTCCAGCGGGGCTTGAAATGCGGTGAATGGCGGCGGCCGCTCGGTTCGATCAGGTCGTCGTCTGCGTAAAACAGCACCGCCCCGGGCGCGGCTGCAAGCGCCGCGCGGTAGGCCGCAAGCGCTGGCGCGGCAAGCCGGTCCCCCGCTGACACAGCCAATATCCACAAGCGTTCATCCGCAGCAGTGCCATGCTCCTCCAGCTGCTGCGCAAGTGCGTCCGAATCTGCCACACTGCCATGGCCACGCGCCATCGCGGGATCACAGCCAAGCAATATGATCTGCGCTGGTTGACCTTCTGCGCCCTCGATCGAGGTCAGCGTCTGGTCCACCAGTGCGAAATCTGCGCCGCGGCAGTCGATCACCAGCACGAGCGCTGCTGTACCGCGATGCTGGTGCGCAATCGCCGCGTGCAGCACCGGCTCGCGACCAGCTATCCACAACTCGTAGGCGTGGCGGGTCTGCCCCATCAGGGCCGAGAAGCGGTGGCGTGCCCGCAGCTTCAGCCCCCTTGCTCGCCACACCACGCCTTGCAGATAGGCACTCGGCCGGGCGCGGAACGCCTCGGCATGAACAAGGGCGCGCAGCGGCCACGTCCATTTCGCAAAGCGGCGGTGTGGGGGCACCACGGCCTCGCTCCTCAGGCAATGCCCCGTTCGGCGAGGATCCGTTCAATCACCGGAACGTCGCTCGGGTTGTTGAGCTCGATCGCGTCCCACGCCAGTGGATCAAGGTGGACAAGACCGACGGCGAGCCCAAGATCGAGAAAGCGCAGCTGCTCCAGCCCTTCAAGCTCTTCCAGCCGGCTGACCGGCGCCGCCTGATACTCGCGCAACGCATCCGGACGATAGGCATAGAGGCCAAGGTGCAGACTGATCGGCGGATAGTCCTGTTCAGCCGCCGCCTGTGGCAGATAGGGGATCAGGCGCTTGGAGAAATAGAGCGCACGATTGCGGCTGCTGCCAACGACAGTGGTGCCGCCGACCCGGCCCTGTGCGGCATCTTCGGCAAGGTGCGCATAGGTCGAACGCGAGCAGCGCACTGCCGGTGTGGTCATGCTGAGGTCGGGATCGCGCGCGAGGCTCCCGACAATCTCATGCACCACATGGGCCGGTGAAAGCGGTGCGTCGCCCTGCAGGTTTACGATCACTTCCGCCACGTCACCCAGCCGCGCTATCGAATCCGCACAGCGTTCGGTTCCATTGGCGCAGCGCTCATCGGTCATCACCACGTTGCCACCAAAACCGCGCACCTCCTCGGCAATGCGCTCGTCATCGGTCGCGACCCAGACCCCGCTACACCCCTCGACCGCCATTGCGCATTCCCAGCTCCGCCGAATCAAGGTCTTGGCCTCGCCCGTCGCCCCTGTCAGCGGAACGAGCGGTTTGCCGGGGTAGCGAGTGGATGCATAGCGCGCGGGGATGAAGATGGCGAAAGAAGGGTGTGACATCACGCCTCAATAGCCTCAGCCAAGCCCGATGCGAACGAAATCGTGCAAATGGATGATGCCCACGGGCAGCAGGCGACCCTGCGCATTGTCCTCGACCACGAAGGCCGCGGAAATCTTAAGATCGTTGAGCAGTTCAAGAGCGGCCTCGGCGCTGATGTCGCCGCTCAGGCACTTGGGTGTGGTGGTCATCACCTCGCGTGCGGACACTTCGCTCAGCACATCGAAATGACGGCGCAGGTCGCCGTCGGTGATCACGCCCAGCAGAGCACCCTCGCCGTCGATGATCCCGGCAATCCCGAACCCGCGCGAGGTCATCTCGGAAATCACGTCTGGCATTCTTGCATCAGCGCTCACGAGCGGCATCGCGCTCTCGCCATGCATAATATCGCGCACGGGCAGCAGGCGCAGCCCGATTGCGCCGCCGGGATGCAAGAGCTTCATCCCTGCGCGCGAGAAACCGCGCATGTCCATCACCGCCATAGCCAGCGCATCGCATAGTGCGAGTTGCATCGTGGTCGATGTGGTCGGGGCAATGTTGTCGTGGCATGCCTCGCGCGCAGCAGGCAGGCGCAGCTGCACGTCGGCATGGCGCATGACCAGCGATCCGGGGCGCGACGCAATGCCAATGACCGGCACACCCAGAAGGCGGGCATGGCGCAAGATCACCTGCAGTTCGGCCGTGCTGCCCGAATTCGAGATGACCACCAGAACATCGCCGCGCACCAGCATGCCAAGATCACCGTGCGCTGCCTCACCCGGGTGGACATAGCTGGCCGGGGTCCCCGTGGCGGAGAATGTCGCCGCAGCCTTGCGCCCGATCTGCCCCGATTTGCCCATGCCGGTAACAATGACCCGGCCCTCCGCGGCCAGAATCGTGCGGCATGCGTCCACGAACGTTTCGTCGAGCGATTCCGCAAGCTTCTGGAGAGCCTCGACCTCTATCCGAATGACTTCGGTCCCGCGGTCGAGAATGGACTTGGCATCGTTCTGGAATTCGAGATGAGCGGTTTCCATGCCAATGTATCTCACATTTGAAGCATTGCTCACGCAGCAGATGCGCGCAACAGCAGGGTTGGATTACAGAACAGGCAAGGCAGCATGAACATCAGTACAACCCACATACATTCGGCTGACGGCAAGTGCATCAACCGGCAGGAGCCGCGGATCTCGGACAAGGTGAGGTGCGACAGCGCTAGTATCATAGTTACTCATCCGGCTGTTCCACAACTTGCATGACCTTGCAATTCCCAATGCGGTAATTGATCCACATTAAAGTGGAATGAATTGGATCGGCTCAACTGAACTCGATTGCAGACCATTCCACCTCAAAGAACCTTAATCATGCCTGAACCTTTCGGCCAAACTGCACCGCGCGCGAGAGTGGAACCGCTTTGCGGCATAATGGCGCGCTCCAGCACGCCGCGATCAGCAGCCGCCCGCGCTGTCCCCGGCCGCAAGGTCGCGAGGCTGGTGAAATTGCCTTGCCAGCCTGGTTCCCACTGTCGCGCCATTGTGTCATGGACGCAGCTGGATGAACGACCCCCTCGCCATAGCCGTTGCCAATGCAATGCGCGAAGCCGCCGAGCGCGCGATCCTGCCGCACTATTCCCCGGGAACCGGAATTCACGCTGACTACAAGGCTGTTGGCGAGGCCGTGACAGCAGCGGACCATGAATGCGAAGCGATCCTGACGGCGCATCTGGCGGGACTGATTCCCGGTGCCGGCGTGGTCGGTGAGGAAGCCGCTGCACGCGACCCGGCCCTGCTGGACCAGATCGGGCGAGGGACCTGCTGGATCATCGATCCGCTCGATGGCACCGGCAACTTCGCCCGGGGCGCGCCGCCATTTGGAATGCTCGTCGCGCTGGCTGACCACGGCGTGCCAGTTGCAGGCTGGATTCTAGATCCACTGTCAGGCAGGCTGTGCCATGCGCGGCGCGGCAGCGGCGCATGGATCGATGGCGAAAGCTTTGTGACCCCATCGGCACCAGCCGGGGCCAGGCCGAAGGTCGCCGTCACTCGTCTGTTTGCGGATGCGCAGCGCCGGCAACACCTCGTGGAAACTCTCGCACGGGCCTACACCGTGCTCGACAGCCCGCGCTGCGCTGCCGATCAGTATCCGCGCGTGGCCACCGGTGCCTGCGATGCCACCGTGTTCACCCGCACGATCAGTTGGGATCATGCCGCCGGTGTGGTGTTTATCGAAGAAGCTGGCGGTGTTGCGCGGCGCCAAGATGGCCGCCCCTATCGGTGTGATGAGGAGGACGCGGGCCTCGTCATTGCGACCGGACCCGAGCGGTGGGAGCATGTCGTCCAACTGCTGAATTCAGGGCGAATCAGCCTTGCCGAGGCGCATCTCCAAGGTTGCTAGAACGCTCTCCGACCAATCTGGACGGCGTGACGGCGCGAATTCTGGCGCAATGATTGGCCGGCTGACTGGGTTGAGCGCGAGCGCGCCGGCTTGCCCTTGCCCGACTTGAACAGTGGCTTTTGTAATAACCATTATTATCAATATGATACGCGCACGTCGCCGCGTGTTACCACTACATTTTGGATGTTACCGGCTTATACCGGCCGTTCGTCAAGGTTGCTGGGCAGAGCAATGCCCGCAGCCTTGAAGACGTTACCGACCTGGCCCGTGACATGGGTCCTGGTGGTAATGGCCTTGCCGTCCTTTTCGATGGTTGCCTGCTGGAGGCGGTCGAGATCGTTGAGCAGCGGTTGCCATTCGGGATTGAGGCCCTTGGCCTCGCATAGGCGGGTCAGTTCCTTGGCCAGGACGAGAGCGAGGAACGAACAGAACACGTGGCCGCGGATGGCAGCGTCGGATTGATGGAAGATCGGGCGTGTGTCGAAGCTGGCCTTGGCGGCTCGGAACAGGGAT
>CANEVG010000150.1 GCA_947442095.1 Sphingomonadaceae bacterium | reverse complement strand
GGTCATGGTCATGACCTTTGCGCCAAATTTCTCCGCCGCCATGTCTTCCGCATCGGCCAAGAGTGCGCGGCCAAGGCCCTCGCTCTGCAGATCCGGATCGACGCACAGCATGCCCAGATACGCGCGGCCCTTGCCCAGATCGCGGATGGTCACGGTGCCAGCCAGCTTGCCGTCGATCCGGGCGAGCAGTACCAGCGCCTTCGCGTCGGCAATGGTTGCGGTCAGTTCCGCATCGCTCGTCCGCTCATCGTCGAGCAGGTCGGCCTCATGCGTCCAGCCGCGCCGAGCGCTTGCCCCGCGATAGGCACTTTCCACCAGAGCGCGCAGGGCGGGCACATCGGCGGCGGTGGCCGTTCTGAAACGGATCATCGGATCAGAGTGTGGCTTCGATGGCGCGCGCGGCAGCGACCGGGTCTTCCGCGCGGCTGATCGGGCGGCCGATGACAAGCACGCTGGCGCCATCATTGCGCGCCGCGCGCGGGGTGACGATGCGCTTCTGGTCTGCACTGTTGCCCATATCGGGGCGCAGGCCGGGAACGACAAAGTAGCCGTGCTTCCAGCGCTTGTGGATTGCACCGACTTCGTGGCCCGAGCAGACAATCCCGTCGAGCCCGGCTTCCTGCGCCAGATCGGCAAGGCGCAGCGCCTGTTCGTGCGCGCCGCCAGGCACGCCGACCGAGGTCAGATCATCATCATCAAGACTGGTGAGCACGGTGACGGCAACGACCTTGCACCGCTCGCCCGCCGCAGCCTTGGCATCTTCCATCATCGCGCGCCCGCCTGCAGCGTGGACGGTGACGATGGCGGGTTCGAGCACATGGATCGCCTGCATCGCGGCGGCAACGGTGTTGGGGATGTCGTGCAGCTTGAGATCGAGGAAGATCGGCAGGCCGAGCTTGGCGACTTCATGCACGCCGTGGTGGCCGTGCGCGCAGAAGAATTCGAGGCCGAGCTTCACCCCGCCGATATGGCCGCGCACTTTCGTGGCCAGCGCGATGGCGGCATCAAGCCGAGGGAGATCGAGCGCGAGATAGACGGGGTTGCTCATGGGGTTTCGGGTGCTCGTCTGGTGGCAGCATCAAGCTGCGTGGAAGAGAGGGACGCCGTGCTGGCGAGCGAGGATTCGAGCGTATTGATGCGGCGCTGCAGCCGCCAGCGCGTGGCGCGGTGGATCAGCCACATCGGCAAGAGGCCCAGCAGGAAGGCGGCAATGACCAGTGCGGGAAGCTTGGTATCGAGCTTCAGCCCATCCCAGACCGTGAGTTCGACAGGCTGCCAGTTCGAGGCCGAAAACGCAGTGAGCGCGGCAACCCCCAAGAGCAGCAATATCGTGCGAACGAATTTCATCAGGCTCTGTCCCCAGCCCTCCCGGAGGATGACATGCTAGGAGCCTTTGGGCGTGAAGGCCAGTGCCGCGTCAATCCCCAAACACCCGCGCGAAGATCGTGTCGACGGCCTTGAAGTGGTAATCGAGGTTGAACTTGTCCGTAAGCTCCTGCGCGCTCATCACCGCGCTCACTTCAGGATCGGCTTTCAACAGTTCGAGCAGCGAGAGTTGGCCATCGGCTTGCCACACCTGCATCGCGTTCTTCTGCACGAGCCGATAGGCATCGTCACGCGTCAGGCCCGCTTGCGTGAGCGCCAGCAGCACGCGCTGCGAGTGGACAAGGCCGCCCATGCGGTCGAGATTCTTCTGCATGCGTTCGGGATAGATCAGCAGCTTGTCGATCACGCCGGTCAGCCGCCCGAGCGCGAAATCGAGCGTGATCGTCGCGTCAGGGCCGATGTAGCGCTCTACCGAGGAGTGCGAGATATCGCGCTCGTGCCACAGCGCGACGTTTTCCATCGCTGGGATGACGGCGGAGCGGACCATGCGGGCAAGTCCGGTGAGGTTCTCGGTCAAGACCGGGTTGCGCTTGTGCGGCATGGCCGAAGAGCCCTTCTGGCCGGGCGAGAAGTATTCCTCCGCCTCCAGCACTTCGGTGCGCTGCAAGTGGCGCACTTCGGTGGCGAGGCGCTCGATGCTGCTGGCGATAACGCCCAGCGTGGCGAAGAACATGGCGTGGCGATCGCGCGGGATCACCTGCGTCGAGACCGGCTCGGCGGCAAGGCCGAGCTTTTCTGCCACGTATTCCTCCACTTCGGGGTGGATGTTGGCAAAGGTGCCGACCGCGCCCGATATGGCGCAAGTGGCAATTTCGGCGCGCGCTGCCACCAGCCGGGCGCGGCCGCGCGTGAACTCGGCATAAGCCTGCGCCAGCTTGACGCCGAAGGTGGTCGGCTCGGCATGGATGCCGTGGCTGCGGCCGATGGTGGGTGTGTGCTTGTGCTCGATGGCGCGGCGGCGGATCGCCTCCAGCAGCGCGTCCATATCGCCGATGAGGATATCGGCAGCCTGCGCGAGCTGCACCGAAAGTGCGGTGTCGAGCACATCGGAGCTGGTCATGCCCTGGTGCATGAAGCGCGCCTCGGGGCCGACTTGCTGCGCCACCCAATCGAGGAATGCGATCACGTCGTGCTTGGTCACAGCCTCAATGGCGTCGATCGCAGCGACATCGATTTTTGGATTGGTCGCCCACCAGTCCCACAGCGCCTTGGCGGCGGATCGCGGCACGACGCCCAGTTCAGCCAGCTTCTGCGTGGCATGAGCCTCGATCTCGAACCAGATGCGAAAGCGCGCTTCCGGCTCCCAAATCGCGGTCATCGCAGGGCGGGCATAACGGGGGACCATGGGCGACTCCGGCAGTGACTTGGGGTGAATGGGTGTGCCGGAGCCGCTAGGGGGAGGGGGGCCTTAAGGCAAGAGGGCGGGGTTCAAGGCGCGGTGAACGTGAGCTCGGTTTCGCCGGTGGCCATGCCCTCGGCATCGAAGCGGCGTTCGAGAATGCGGCCATGCCCCGCGCTGTCGATCATGAGCACGGTCGAGCAGCGCGTGCCATAGAGCGGATTGCGGATGAACACGGGCGAGAAGCGCCGTTCGGGGCCTTCTCCGGGCAGTTCGGTTTCGTCGCGCAGCGCGGCGAGAAGCGGGTCGATGCCGTCTCGGTCTGCATCCAGCCAGCTTGCCAGCGCGGCTTCGAGCGCCCGGGTCTTGGCCCAGGGTTCATCGTGCACGCCATTGGAGAGACCGTGGATGCCGGGGGGAAGCGCGCGGCGCAGCGGCCGGGGATGGTTGGTCAGATGCCACGCGGCCTCAGCATCGGCGTGGAACAGATTGAACGGGTTCATGGTTTCGGGCGCGGCCGGCTCGCGGCCCGCCAGCCAGTCTGTCACCAGCCCGCCGCGCGAGGCGAGGCGGGTCTGCGGGTAGCCCTCCACTCGCAAGTTGGTGACCAGCGCGGCATGGCCGTTCTCCGCGACGCCGAGCCATGTGCCGCCCGCCTGCAGATCGCGTCCGGCAAGAACACCGGTTTCCCACTTCGCCAGCGGCGCGGTGGGGCGTTCGTGGAGTTCATCGCGGTTGCCAATCACCACGAGCCGCCAGTGCGAGTGCGCGCGGAATGCGGCAGCAGCAACGCACATCAGATGAGGCCCTTTGCCTTTAGGCTCACATGCCCCTGCCGCCCGATAATCACGTGATCATGGACGGTAACGCCGAGCAGCCGCCCGGCTTCCATGATTTTCTGGGTGATCTGGATATCGGCGCGGCTTGGCTCGGGGTTGCCAGATGGGTGGTTGTGGACGAGGATCAGCGCCGCAGCGCCGATGTCCATCGCCTTGTGGATCACCTTGCGCGGGTGGATCGCGGCCTCGTCGATATCGCCGTCGGCCACGTTGTCGTCCAGAATCAGGCGGTTTTGCGTGTTGAGATAGAGCACGCGCACGCGCTCGTGCGTCAGATGCGCCATGTCGATGTGCAGGTAATCGAGCAGCGCCTGCCAGCTCGACAGCACCGGCAGTTCCTGCACTGCGCTGCGCGCAAGGCGGCGGGCCGAAACCCCGGCGATCCGCAGCGCGGCGGCGGCGGTTTCCTTGATGCCGGGCGTTGCCATCAGCGCGCGCGGATCGGCGTTGAACACCGCGGCCAGGCTTCCGAAGCGCTGGAGCAGCATGCGCGCGAGCGGCTTCACATTCTGCCGGGGGATCGCGGTCATCAGCAGGTATTCGATCACCTCAGGATCGCTCAGCGCATCGTCGCTGGTTTCGAGCAGCCGCTTGCGCAGCCGGGCGCGGTGGCCGGATGTGTCCATCCCCGCTTCGCGCACGGGATGCCTGTCGCTGCCTGAGCCTCTGGCTGCATCGCGTTCAGGAAACAGGCGGGGTTCGTCTGCCATGGCACCTCGAGACTTGGAGACGTGCGCTGCGGTTGCCGGGCACTGCGTCCGGGGGCGGCGCGTGCAAGTCATTGCCTAAGCCGCGGGACTGCGCAAGAAGGCGGATAATGGCAGACGATACCGATCTGGCGCTGGCAGCTCAGCAGGGCGACACCGGCGGGGCGGTGATCGCAGCCCCGCGCCCGAATCGGCGCCGCGCCATTCTGGCCGCTGGCGTGCTGATCGCCGCTGGCACCGGGCTGTGGCTGGCGCGCGGGCCGATTGCGCAAAGCCTTATCGATCAGCAACTGAGCGGATTGGGCCTGCCCGCGCGCTACACGATCGATTCAATCGGCGCGGAAAGCCAGATCCTGCGCAATATCGTGATCGGCGATCTGGCGCACCCAGACCTCACCATCGCGCGCGCCAGGGTGCAGCTGGTCTATGGGCTGACTGGTCCGCGCATCGGGCGGATAACACTCGAACAACCCAGGCTTTACGGGTCATTTCGCGGCGGGAGGCTGAGCTTTGGCGCGCTCGATCCGCTGCTGTTCCCCAAGGAGGCGAGCACCGCGCCGTTCAGCCTGCCCGATCTCGATCTGAAGCTGGTCGATGGGCGTGCGCTGGTGGAAAGCGAATACGGGCGCCTTGCGGTAAAAGTGGAAGGCGCGGGCAACCTTGGCGGAGGGTTTGCTGGGACCTTGGCGGCGCTGGTGGCCGATCCCAGGGCGGGGGGCTGCACGGCGGAGCGGCTCAGCGCCTATGGCAAGGTCACGGTTGCTGCGGGCAAGCCGCGCTTTGCCGGGCCGATGCGGCTGGCCGGGCTCGCCTGCGGAAAGGATCTGGCGCTCAAAGAGGCTGCGCTCGCGCTGGATCTGATCGGCGATAAGGATCTGACCGGGGCCGAGATCAAGGGCCGGATGGAAAGCAGCCTGCTCAGCGCGCCGGGGGTTTCGGCGCAGATGCTGGCGCTGGGCGGCGAACTCGCGCTCAAGGCGGGCGCGCTGCGGGGGCACGTGCTGGGCGATGCGGGCGGCGTGCGCACGGCGGGGCTGACCGCGAGCGCGCTGCGCCTTGATGGCGATCTCGATGCCAAGGCGGGTTTCGCGAACCTCGTGTTTCGCGGCACGGTTTCGGGCAAGGGTCTGGCGCGCGGGGCGACGACCGAGCGCGCACTGGCTGAAGCGCAGAGCGCTGCGGCAGGCACGCTGGTCGCGCCGCTGCTCGCGCGGCTGCGCGGCGCGCTGGGGCGCGAGGAGCGCGGCAGCCGGCTGGCGGGCGATATGGTGCTGCGGCGAGAGCCGGACCGCTGGAGCCTCGTGATGCCCGCCGCCCAAGTGCGCGGCGGCAGCGGCGCGGCGCTGCTTTCGGTCTCGCGGCTGCAAGTGGCGAGCGAGGGGAGCGGCCTGCCGCGCCTGACGGGTAATTTCGTGATGGCGGGCGCGGGTCTGCCGCCGATCAGCGGGCGAATGGAGCCCGCAAAGGGTGGCCGCCCCGCGCTGAAGCTGCGCATGACGGAGTACCGCGTTGGTCGCGATTCGCTGGCTTTGCCGTTACTCGAGGTTTCGCAAGCGTCGAACGGCGCGGTCGCGTTCACCGGAACGGCGCAGATTTCAGGTTCGATTCCAGGCGGTTCGGTGGCGAACCTCAGAATGCCTATCACGGGTAGCTTCGGCCCGCGCGGCGATCTGGCGCTGTGGAGCGCGTGCATCAGGCCGGCGTTCGACAGCCTGCAGCTGGGCCAGCTCACGCTCGACCGGCGGCAGTTGACGCTGTGCCCTGCTGGCGGTCAGGCGATCGTGCGCAGCGGCGCGCGCGGGCTGAGTGTGGCGCTGGGCACATCGGCCTTTGTGCTCACCGGGCGGCTGGGGGAAACCCCGCTTATGCTTTCGACAGGCGCGGTCGGCCTCGCCTGGCCCGGCACGCTGACCGCGCGCAGTATCGATCTGGCGCTGGGGCCCAAGGATTCCGCCACGCAGCTCAGGCTCGGCCATCTGGTCGCGCGTCTGGGCAAGGAATTTACCGGGACGTTCGAGGGCGTGGAGGCGCGGATGGCCGCCGTGCCCATTGATCTGACGGGGGCCGCAGGCACATGGCGCTATGGCGGCGAGACGCTGACCCTGAGCGGCGTGCGCTTCGATGCGACCGACCGCTTTGCACCGGCGCGGTTCGAGCAGCTCACGTCCAAGAACGCAGGTCTGACCATGCACGGCAACCGGATCGATGCCCAAGCGCTGCTGCGCGAGCCCGAATCGGGCCGCGACGTGGTGCACATCACGCTGCGGCATGATCTGGGAAGCGCGCGCGGCCATGCCGATCTGGCGGTCGATGGGCTGGTGTTCGATGATGCCAAGCTGCAGCCCGGCGTGGCCGGCGGGTTGCAGCCCAAGATGCTGACGCCCCAGCTCCAGGGCGTGGTGACCAATGCTGTCGGCACGGTGCGCGGCAAGGGCCATGTGGACTGGACCGCGCAGACCGTGACCAGCACGGGCACGTTCGGTACGGACCACTTCGACTTCGCTGCCGCGTTCGGGCCGGTGCGGGGCGTTTCGGGCGAACTCGTCTTCACCGATCTCATCGGCATGGTGACCGCGCCGCACCAGACGTTGCACATCGCTTCGGCCAATCCGGGGATCGAGGTGCTGGACGGGGTGATGGATCTGGAGTTTCTGGCAGGGCAGGTCGTGCAGCTTAACGGCGCGATCTGGCCGTTTCTGGGCGGCACGCTGCGGCTCATGCCGACCGAGCTGAGGATGGCCGAGGCTGAGGCGCGGCGCTTCACGCTGTCGATCGAAGGGCTGAATGCGGCCCGCTTCCTGGAACGGATGGAGATTGCCAACCTTTCGGCAACGGGCACGTTTGATGGAAAGCTACCGCTGGAATTCGATGCCAATGGCGGGCGGATCGTGGGCGGCGCGCTTGTCTCGCGTCCGCCGGGCGGCACAGTCTCCTATGTCGGCGAGCTTTCCTACAAGGACCTCTCGCAGATGGCGAACTTCGCGTTCGATGCGCTGAAATCGCTCGATTACAACATCATGACCATCGGACTTGATGGCGATCTGGCAGGTGATGTGATCACCAAGGTTTCGTTTGACGGGATCAAGCAGGGCCAAGGCACCAAGCAGAACTTCATCACCCGCCAGGTCGCGAACCTGCCGCTGAGGTTCAATGTGAACGTGCGCGCGCCGTTTTACCGCCTCGTGAGTTCCATGAACCCGCAGCCGCCGCCCGGTGCCCTGCCATCTGGTGCCCTGCCATCTGGCGCGCTGCCGCCCGGCATCCCGCCTGTTATCTTGCAGCAACCTGCCAAGGGTGTTCAGCCCGCGGCAAGCCCCACTATGCCATGAGGAGCACGCAATTGACCCGTTTCAGCAACCCTGCGACGAAGTGGCCCACGATGATACAGGGGTGTGGCGGCATGGCAGGTAGACTTCTCGGGCCAAGAGGGCTGCGTCTTGCAGCGGTGTTGATCCTCGGGCCAATGACGGCCGGCGGCTGTATTACGGTGAAAGCGCCGGACAAACCGATCGTCATCGAGCTTAATATCAACATCAAGCAGGAAGTGATCTACCGTCTGGCGGGCGATGCCAGCCAGACAATCGACAAGAACAAGGACATTTTCTGATGGCACGCAAACCCGGAATTTTTAAGCTCGCAGCGGCCGCTCTGGCCTTGGCCGGGATGATCCCCGCCGCCGCACTGGCGCAGCGCGATCCGGCATACGCCGCGGCGCGCGCTGCCGGGCAGGTGGGCGAGAAGGTCGACGGCTATCTCGG
>CANEVG010000149.1 GCA_947442095.1 Sphingomonadaceae bacterium | reverse complement strand
GTCATCGCCGGTCTTGCCGCCGAGGGTGAAACCCAGGTTCACCGTCTCTATCACCTTGATCGCGGCTATGAGCGACTGGAAGAGAAATTCGCTCTTCTGGGTGCTGACGTTGAGCGCGTCGGCGGGGATTGATTCGCGTCTTGCTGTCCTTGCGCCAAACCGGTATTTAACCTCGCGCGGGATGAGGCATCCTCCCGCCCTGGCGTGTCTGCCCAAGTGTTGCCAATTCTGATCGGAGCGGGTTCCTTGCCGGGACTTTGCTTTTGAAGGAGCATGGTAGCAGATGCCAGACACGCATCACCCATCACTGACGGACCTGACCCGCGCCTTTGCGCGGATCGGTTGCCTGAGCTTCGGCGGTCCGGCTGGCCAGATTGCGCTAATGCAGCGTGAACTGGTCGATGAGCGCGGGTGGATCGAACAAGGTGCATTCCTGCGTGCCCTGAACCTGTGCCACCTCCTGCCCGGCCCGGAGGCGCAGCAACTGGCGACCTGGATCGGCTGGCGGCTGCATGGGGTACGCGGCGGTCTTGTGGCAGGTTTGCTGTTTGTCGTGCCGGGCGCAATCGTTATGCTTGCGCTATCGCTGCTTTATGTCGCGGCGGCCGGACTCGGCTGGTTTGCGGCGCTGTTTCTGGGGATCAAGGCCGCCGTACTCGCGATCGTCGCGCAGGCGCTGGTGCGCGTTGCCAAGCGGGCGCTGGGAACACAGTTCAAGATCGCGCTGGCCGTAGTTGCCGGGTTGGCGCTGACAGTGCTGCAAGCCCCGTTCCCGCTGGTGATTCTGCTGGCGGGCCTGATCGGCGCTGCCGCCTCGAAATGGCAGCCCCAATGGTTTGGCCCACATCATGTGCCATCTGCCGATCCGCTCGAAAGCCCGCGAAGGCTGGGTCTTGCAACCGCCATGACCATCGCGCTCTGGCTGGTGATCTGGGCGCTGCCGCTGGGATTGGTGTACTACACTCTTGGGCCTGATCATGTGCTCTGGCAGATCGGCATGTTCTTTTCCCGCCTTGCAGTCGTGACGTTCGGCGGAGCCTACGCGGTGCTGGCCTATATGGCGCAATCCGTCGTCGGGGGATTCGGCTGGCTCACGCCCGGTGAAATGGCCGACGGACTGGGACTTGCCGAGACGACCCCCGGCCCGTTGATCATGGTGACCCAGTTCGTTGGTTTCATCGCAGCGTGGCGCGATCCGGCCCCGTTTACACCGCTCGTCGCTGGTATGGTCGGTGCAGGGCTCACCACATGGGTGACCTTCGCGCCGTGCTTCCTGTGGATCTTCGCCTGCGCGCCTTGGATGGCCCGGCTGGAGCGGTCGGAGCAGCTACAAGGGGCACTGGCCGCAATCACCGCCGCGGTCGTGGGTGTCATTGCCAATCTAGCCCTGTGGTTCGCACTCCACGTCATGTTCCGTGATGTTGGCGCTTCCAGACTGCCGGTCTGGGCCAGTCTGGATTGGCGTGCGGCGGCGATTGCAGCCGGCGCGGCGGTGCTGCTGTTCCGGCTGAAGCGCAGCGTGCTCGAAGTGCTGGCCCTGTCCGCAATAGCTGCCCTCGGGCTCTCAGCGCTCTAGCAAACGCGCCACCAGCCAAAGCCTTATGGCCCCGGCAAGACCTGGCGGCGTATCGCCTGCGATCCGTTCGGCATCGACGCGCGCGACCAGTGCGTTGAGCGGTAAGCCCTCCTCGTCTGCCGCCGCGCGCAGCATGTCCCAGAACAGCGGCTCGAGGCTGATCGACGTCTTGTGCCCGGCAATCTCTACCGAGCGCTTGACTGGGGGATGGTAGGGACTGGTCACGGCTTCCACCTTTGGCTGGAGACGCCGTGACCCGGCCCGATCATCAATACATGTGCTGCCCGCCGTTGATGCTCATGGTCGAGCCGGTGACAAAGCCGCCCGCCTCCGACGTCAGGAACACCACGCCGCGGGCAATTTCCTCGGCCTGGCCGAGGCGGCCGACCGGGATCTTGGCGACAATCTTCTCCAGTACCGGCGCGGGCACGGCCGCCACCATGTCGGTATCGATATAGCCGGGCGCGATCGCGTTCACTGTCACGCCAAACTTCGCGCCTTCCTGAGCCAGAGCCTTGGTGAAGCCATGGATGCCGGACTTGGCGGCGGCATAGTTGACCTGACCATATTGCCCGGCCTGTCCGTTGATCGACCCGATATTGACGATCCGGCCCCAGCCGCGCTCGCGCATGCCAGGGAACGTGGCCTTGGCCATGTTGAAGCAGCCGCCGAGGTTGATGCGCATCACCTCGTTCCAGTCTTCGAACGACATCTTGTGGAGCACGCCGTCGCGCGTCACGCCCGCGTTGTTCACCACGATATCGATCGGTCCCACGTCCTGGGCGATTCGGGCGCAGTTCTCGATCGTGGCTTCATGATCGCCGACATCCCAGCGATGCACCTTGATGCCAGTTTCTTCGGCAAAGGCGAGCGCGCGCGCATCATTTCCGGCGTAGTTGGCGATAACCGTGCGGCCTTCCGCCTGAAGGGCCTTGCAGATGGCGCTCCCGATACCGCGCGAACCGCCGGTCACCACTGCCACGCGTGTCATAGTCATTACCATCTCCTTCGCCATCTTGATGGTACGCACGTAAAGCGAAGGCGTTCGGTGAACAAGCAGTTAGGACACGATCATACCGCTGCGCAACAATACAGAAACAAGAAGCCGAAAAAGGCTTCTGGCGCAAAAGGCTCAGAAGCGGAACTGGGTTCCGACGTAGACGGCTTGACTGTCCTTCTTGCCATCCGTCAGGGGCAGCAGGCGGTCGCGTTCGGGCGAATAGCGCACGCCTGCTGTCACATCGAGGTTACGGGCCAGGCGGTAGCTACCGCCAAGATCGACCTGATAGTCGCCCTGCCCTTCGAAGGTCCGGGGAGCCCGTCCAGCACGCTCGCGCGTATCCAGTTCGATCCGCGGCGCAAGGCGCGAGGATGTTCCGGCATTCGAGGCAGCGAAGCTCTCCTTGCGGCCAAAGGCCCGCAGATCGGGCATTTCAAGCCGCTGAACATCAAGCTTCGTGCTTTCACGCGACGCACCCGCTGTGGCTGCAAAGCTCTGATATCCGCGCGCCAGCCCGAGGTTGTATACCATCGGAGCAATGCGGATCGGCAGGGCCCCACTCGGCGCATTCGCGCTTACGGCAATCGGAGTGTGCACGACAAAACCATCAGAGCCAAGTTCATTGACCCGCACTGCCACGGTCACAGCGCGGTCAGGACGATTCTCCATGCCTGCGGGCGTGAAACGAAACAGCCGGCCATGACCGGATGCGCGGCCGGGGATCTGCGCGGTGATCTGCGAAATCAGCTGCGGATCGACCGAGGCCGGCGTGAACGAACCAATGCCACCGCGCGCCGACAGGCTGACAGGGGACTGGTCGAGATTGCTTGACAAGGCAGTGCCCAGCGCCGGGCCTGCCGCCATGCCTATCAGAGCGCAGCCGAGCAATGGCAGCACGCGCGAGCGGGAAAACCCTCGCGCCTTAGCTCCTTTGCCTATCTTGCCGCTCATGGACGGTTTGACCTTTTCAATGTCCGAAACGCATCACCGGAATGCGAGCGAATCTATAGCTATCCGCTCTGTAGGCAAGACATACGGTGGTCGCCTGATAATTTCCAGTGGGGTAACGCTTTTCTGCCAGTTCGGCACAATCTGTTGCGCATTGCCCACACGCGCGCGTTCAGGTGCGCGGCAGGCACCCACTGGCACTAAGGAGCAGCCAGTGATCCGGCCCGTTGCCCGGCTTGCTGCAATGCCCTTGCAGCGCGCGGCGCCGGGGTGATAGAGCCGCCTTAACAAAGCGCCATCTCGGCGCGTAAATGACGTACCGGACAAGCGGTTTGCCTGCGTGTTCGCGCCAGCAAGGACAGGATTCCAGTGACGACACGCCCTAGCATTTCTGCCACCATCGTCCGGGGCCTTGCAGCCGGCGTGCTTGTCATCGCGGCCACTGGGCTGGTTTCCGGCTGCAGCAAGAAGGCGCGGCCCCAGCTTGATCTCGCCGCCAGCAAGGTCACCACGATCGGTGTCAACGCCTATCTGTGGCGCGCCACGCTGGAAACCCTCTCGTTCATGCCACTGGTGCAGACCGACAGCAACGGCGGCGTGGTCGTGACCGACTGGTACACCAACCCCCGCAACCCCGGCGAGCGGATGAAGGTCACAGTTTCAATCCTCGATCAGGATCTGCGCGCGGATGCGCTGCGCATCGCCGCCAGCCGCCAGGTCGCGCAGGGCAGCAACTGGATCGACGCCCCGGTGCAGGCGGCCACGGTGCAGAAGCTGGAAGACATCATCCTGACCAAGGCACGCGATCTGCGCCGCCAGACGATACAAGGCTGATCAGGGCGCGGCTGATCCTTCCGTTCTGACGGTTGCACGGCTGGGCGCTGCTCCCTAGAGGAAGCGGCATGACCCCCGAGCGCCCTGAACCCATTCGCTTCGATCCCGCCACTGCCGATACCCGCTGGCAGCAAGTGTGGGACGAACACCAATCCTTCCGTGCCGATGTTACCTCGGCCAAGCCGCGCAGCTACGTGCTGGAGATGTTCCCCTATCCTTCGGGGCGCATCCATATCGGCCATGTGCGCAACTACACGATGGGCGACGTGCTCGCGCGCTACAAGCGCATGCGCGGCTTTGAAGTGCTGCACCCGATGGGCTGGGACGCGTTCGGCATGCCGGCCGAAAACGCCGCGATGGAAAAGGGCGTACACCCCGGCGGCTGGACCCGCAGCAACATTGCCAACATGAAGGCGCAATTGAAGCGGCTCGGCTTTGCGCTCGACTGGAGCCGCGAACTTGCGACCTGCGAGCCGGAATACTATGGCCAGGAACAGGCGCTGTTCCTCGATCTCTATGCGGCGGGCCTCGTCTATCGCCGGGAATCGACGGTCAACTGGGACCCGGTCGATATGACCGTGCTGGCCAACGAGCAAGTTATCGACGGGCGCGGCTGGCGTTCGGGTGCGCTAGTGGAAAAGCGCAAGCTGAACCAGTGGTTCCTCAAGATCACCGACTTCGCCGACGAACTGCTCGAAGGGCTCTCCACGCTCGACAAGTGGCCCGAGAAGGTCCGCACGATGCAGGAGAACTGGATCGGGAAATCACAGGGCCTGCAGTTCCGGTTCAAGCCCGTCGCGCCGCTCGAAGAGGATATCGCGGTCTATTCGACCCGGCCCGATACCCTGTTCGGCGCGAGCTTCGTGGCGATCGCTGCCGATCACCCGATCGCGCAGGCGATGGCCAAGGACACGCCAGAAGCCGGCGACTTCATTGCGAAGTGCAAGCAGGGCGGAACCACGGCGGCTGAGCTGGAAACGGCGGAGAAGCTCGGCTTCGACACCGGGCTCAAAGTGGTGCACCCGCTCGATGAGACATGGCAGCTACCGGTCTACATCGCGAACTTCGTGCTGATGGACTATGGCACCGGCGCGGTGTTCGGCTGCCCGGCGCACGACCAGCGCGACATCGACTTTGCCCGGAAATACGGCCTGCCGGTCACCCGCGTCGTTGCCGATGGCGGGAAGACCAATCCCGTGTTCGAAGGCGGCGAAGCCTATACAGGCCCCGGCCGCCTCGTGAACTCGCGCTTCCTCGATGGCCTGGATGTCCCCGCCGCCAAGGCCGCCGTAATCGCACAGGCCGAGGCCGAAGGCTGGGGCGAAGGCAAGACCGTGTGGCGTCTGCGCGACTGGGGCGTCAGCCGTCAGCGCTATTGGGGCACCCCGATCCCATTCATTCACTGCGAGGTCTGCGGCGTGGTGCCGGTTCCCAAGAAGCACTTGCCAGTCGTGCTGCCCGAAGACGTGACCTTCGACGTGCCGGGCAACCCGCTCGACCGGCACCCCCTCTGGAAGCATGTCGATTGCCCGCAGTGCGGCCACGCGGCGCGGCGCGAGACCGACACGCTCGACACTTTCGTCGATTCCTCGTGGTACTTCCTGCGCTTCGCTAGCCAGCCTGATGACCGGCCGTTCGATCCGGAGGCAATTAAGCGTTGGCTGCCGGTTGAGCAGTATATCGGCGGGATCGAGCACGCGATCCTGCACTTGCTCTACGCCCGCTTCTGGACCCGCGCGCTGGCCCGCATTGGTAAGGTCGAAGTGACCGAACCCTTCGCCAGCCTGTTCACGCAAGGCATGGTCACGCACGAGACATACGAGCGCAAGAACCCCGAGAACGGCCAGCCGGTGTTCTTCAGCCCGGCCGAAGTAGAGCGGACTGCCGAGGGCGCGGCGCTCAAAGCAGATGGCGCACCGGTCGAGATCGGCCGCGTTATCAAAATGTCGAAGTCCAAGAAGAACGTCGTGGACCCTGACGAGATCGTCGCCAAATACGGCGCCGATGCGATCCGCTGGTTCATGCTGTCTGACAGCCCGCCTGAGCGCGATCTGCCCTGGTCCGAAGCTGGAATCGAAGGCTGCTGGCGCTTCGTCCAGCGGCTGTGGCGTTTGTTCGGGCAATACGATGCAGAGGCAATTGGCACCGATGCCGCGCTGGCGCGCAAGACGCACCAGACCGTCCATGCTGTGGCGCAGGATATCGAGGCGCTGGGCTTCAACAAGGCCGTCGCGAGGATCTACGAACTGACCGCCGCGACCGAAAAGGCCGGGCCTTCCGCCAACCGCAGCGCCGCTATCCGCGCGCTGCTGTTGCTCGCCGCCCCGATGATGCCGCATCTCGCCGAAGAGGCCTTTGCCGTGTTTGGCGAAGGCCTCGTCGCAGATGCCGCCTGGCCCGAGGTCGATCCGGCGCTGCTGGTCGATGACGAGGTGACAGTCGCTGTGCAGGTGAAAGGCAAGCTGCGCGACACGCTCACCGTCGCCAAAGGCACCCCGCGCGAAGAGCTCGAACGCCTTGCCCTCGCTTCCGACAAGGTGCAGCGTGCACTTGATGGAGCGGAGGTAAGGAAAGTGATCGTGGTACCCGACAGGCTGGTGAACCTTGTTGCCTAAAGTTCTCCTGCTCGCGCTGGCGCCGCTAGCGCTCACCGGCTGCGGCCTCTCACCGATGTACGCGGGCGGCGGTCAGGGCGCTGTCGCGCGTGCGATTGCGGGCGTGAACGTCTCTGCGATTGAGGGCAAGGCCGGCTGGCTGGTCCGCTCTGCGCTGGTCGACCGCCTTGGTGCGGGCGCTGCGGGCGAGCCGCGCTATCGGCTCGATGTGCGGCTGGACGAGCAACTCAAGGGCCTTGGTCTGCTTTCGAACGACGCGGTGACACGCGAGAGGCGCACTTTACGCGCCCGCTATCAGCTGGTTGATCTGGCCTCCGGCGATATTCTGCTCGATGCCACAGTCGGTGCGGATGCAGGTGTCGATATCGTCTCAAGCGAATATGCCGTGATCGCCGCCGAGCAGACCGCGCTGGAAAACCTCAGCCACGAGGTTGCCGAACAGATCGTGACCCGCGTAGCCACGAAACTGCGCAAGGCGCTTTGACCGCGATGCCCTTCGCCGCGCTGCGAGGCCTTAACCCATGAAGGCCTCGCAAAAGAACTTCGCTGCGCAAATGACCCGGGCTGCCGCAGAGGCCAGCGTGTTCTATTTCTGCGGCCCTGACGAAGCAGGTGCAAGCGATGCCGCCGCGCGGCTTTCAGCCCATATCGCCGCGCAGCAGGGCGCGTTTGAGCGTGTCGAGCTTGCCGGCGCGGATCTGCGCCGCGATCCGGTTCGCCTCGCTGATGAGGCGCGTTCGGTTTCCTTGTTCGGCGACACACGCCAGATCCACATCCGTTGTGCCGGGGATGAAGCCTTCGACGCGGTCGAGACCCTGCTTGCAAGCCCGGTTGCAGGCTGGCCGGTGTTCATTCTGGCAACCTCTGCCAGTGACAAATCGCGAATTGCTAAGCTGCTGTCCGATCGGCCGGACGCTCTAGTCACCATGTTCCATCCCCCGGACACGGGCACTGTCACCACGGCCGTGCGCGAAATGGCGGATCGGGCAGGCCTGCGCCTTTCCAACGACCTTGCCGAACGTATCGCGCGGGGCGCTGCGCTCGATACCCGCATGGCCCGAAGTGAGGTTGAAAAGCTTGC
>CANEVG010000148.1 GCA_947442095.1 Sphingomonadaceae bacterium | reverse complement strand
GAAGCCGACAACGTCGGCGTCGTGATCTTCGGCTCTGATGCCGAGATCAAGGAAGGCGACCAGGTTAAGCGTACCGGTACCATCGTGGACGTGCCCGTCGGTAAGGGTCTGCTCGGCCGCGTGGTCGACGCGCTCGGCAACCCGATCGACGGAAAGGGCCCGATCGTGGACGCCGTCCGCACCCGCGTGGAAGTGAAGGCCCCCGGCATCATCCCGCGCAAGTCGGTGCACGAGCCCGTGCAGACCGGCCTCAAGGCCATCGACGCGCTCGTTCCCGTTGGCCGCGGTCAGCGCGAGCTGATCATCGGTGACCGCCAGACCGGCAAGACCGCCGTCGCGATCGACACCTTCATCAACCAGAAGGCCGCCAACGCGGGTGATGACGAGAGCAAGAAGCTTTACTGCATCTATGTCGCCGTCGGCCAGAAGCGTTCGACCGTCGCGCAGATCGTCCGCCAGCTCGAAGAAAACGGCGCGATGGAATACTCCATCGTCGTGGCCGCGACCGCTTCGGAGCCCGCCCCGCTGCAGTACCTCGCGCCCTATACCGGCGCGACGATGGGCGAGTTCTTCCGCGATAACGGCATGCACGCCGTGATCGTGTATGACGATCTTTCCAAGCAAGCCGTCGCCTATCGCCAGATGTCGCTGCTGCTGCGCCGCCCGCCGGGCCGCGAAGCTTATCCTGGCGACGTGTTCTATCTCCACTCGCGCCTCCTTGAGCGCGCGGCAAAGATGAACGACGAGCACGGCAATGGCTCGCTCACCGCGCTGCCGATCATCGAAACGCAGGCCGGCGACGTTTCGGCCTACATTCCGACCAACGTGATCTCGATCACCGACGGCCAGATCTTCCTTGAAACCGGCCTGTTCTATCAGGGCGTGCGCCCTGCCATCAACGTTGGCCTTTCGGTCAGCCGCGTGGGTTCGTCGGCGCAGACCAAGGCGATGAAGAAGGTTGCCGGCTCGATCAAGCTGGAGCTTGCTCAGTACCGCGAAATGGCGGCTTTCGCGCAGTTCGGTTCGGACCTCGACGCCAGCACGCAAAAGCTGCTGAACCGCGGTGCGCGCCTGACCGAGTTGCTCAAGCAGCCGCAGTTCTCGCCGCTCGGCTTCGAAGAGCAGACCTGCGTGATCTTCGCGGGCACGCAGGGCTATCTGGACAGCGTGCCGGTCAAGCGCGTGACCGAGTATGAAGCGGAGCTGCTGAGCTTCCTGCGTTCGAGCCATGCCGACTTGCTCAGTCTCATCCGCGACACCAAGGATCTGGGCGATGAGGCCAAGGGCAAGCTGGTTGCGGCGCTGACCGCGTTCGGCAAGCAGTTCGCGTAATTCAACAACGGATAGATCCATCTTCGTCATCCCCGCGCAGGCGGGGGTCCAGATCACCAAAGGCAAGCGCCGGACTGGATTTCTGCCTACGCGGGAATGACGAACGAGGAAGGGAACTAGAGTGGCTTCGCTGAAGGAACTCAAGGGCCGGATCAACTCGGTCAAATCGACCCAGAAGATCACGAAGGCCAAGCAAATGGTCGCAGCGGCCAAGCTGCGCAAGGCGCAGGCGGCGGCGGAAGCCGCGCGTCCTTATGGCGCGCGTCTGGCCGAGGTGATGGCCAGCCTCGCCAGCAAGGTTGCCGGTCAGGACAGCGCGCCGCTGCTGATGCGCGGCACCGGTGCCAGCCAGCGCCACCTCCTTGTCGTGGTCAACACAGACAAGGGCCTGTGCGGCGGTCTCAACTCGAACATCGTGAAAGAGGCAAAGATCCAGGCCCGCGCGCTCGAAGCCGCCGGCAAGGACGTAAGCTTCTACCTGGTCGGCAAGAAGGGCCGTGCGCCGCTGAAGCGCGAGTACCCGAACGCCAAGACGGAGGGTTTCGACACCAGCACCGTCCGCACGCCGGGCTTCGGTGAAGCCAGCGCGATCGCGAATGAACTTATCGCGCTGTTTGAAGCCGGCAAGTTCGATGTGGCGCACCTTGTTGCGCCGAAGTTCCGTTCGGCGCTGGTGCAAGACCCGCACACCGCCCAGCTGATCCCCGTCCCCGCTCCGGCCGTCGCTTCTACCAGCGACGCGGTCGTGGAATACGAGCCCGGCGAGGAGGAAATTCTCGAGGCACTGCTGCCGCGCTACGTCACGACGCAAATCTTCGGCGGATTGCTGGAGCGCGAAGCTTCCGAACAGGGCGCCTCGATGACCGCAATGGACAACGCCACGCGCAATGCGGGTGAGCTCATCCAGAAGCTGACGATCCAGTACAACCGCAGCCGCCAGGCTGCGATCACGACCGAACTTATCGAAATCATCGCTGGCGCCGAAGCGCTCTAAGACTTTCAAGGCAAGGAACGAACAATGGCCACCGCAGCCGTCCTCAACCAGACCACTACCGGCAAGATCAGCCAGGTCATCGGCGCCGTCGTCGACGTGACCTTCACCGGCGAACTGCCGGCGATTCTTTCGGCGCTCGAGACCGACAACAACGGCAACCGCCTTGTTCTCGAAGTCGCGCAGCACCTCGGTGAAAACACCGTGCGCACGATCGCGATGGACTCGACCGACGGACTGACGCGGGGCCAGCCGGTGACCGCCACCGGCGCGCAGATCTCGGTGCCGGTCGGCCCGATGACGCTGGGCCGCATCATGAACGTGATCGGCGAGCCGATCGACGAGCAAGGCCCGGTGAACGCGGCAAAGCGCAATCCGATCCACGCCAAGGCTCCGGAATTCATCGACCAGTCGACCGAAGCGGCCATTCTCGTCACCGGCATCAAGGTGATCGATCTGCTCGCGCCTTATGCGCGCGGCGGCAAGATCGGCCTGTTCGGCGGCGCAGGCGTGGGCAAGACCGTGCTCATCCAGGAACTGATCAACAACATCGCCAAGGGCCACGGCGGCGTTTCGGTGTTCGCAGGCGTGGGTGAACGCACCCGTGAGGGCAACGATCTCTATCACGAATTCCTCGACGCTGGCGTTATCGCCAAGGATGCCGACGGCAACCCGACCCCTGAGGGTTCGAAGGTGGCGCTGGTGTTTGGCCAGATGAACGAGCCGCCGGGCGCCCGCGCTCGCGTCGCGCTTTCGGGCCTGACCATGGCCGAATACTTTCGTGACGAGGAAGGCCAGGACGTGCTGTTCTTCGTCGACAACATCTTCCGCTTCACGCAGGCGGGTTCGGAAGTGTCGGCGCTGCTCGGCCGCATTCCCTCGGCGGTGGGCTATCAGCCGACTCTGGCCACCGACATGGGCCAGCTGCAGGAGCGCATCACTTCGACCAACAAGGGTTCGATTACCTCGGTCCAGGCGATCTACGTGCCTGCCGACGATCTTACCGATCCGGCACCAGCTGCTTCGTTCGCCCACTTGGACGCAACAACCACGCTGAACCGCGCGATCTCGGAACTTGGCATCTATCCCGCGGTGGACCCGCTCGATTCGACCAGCCGTGTGCTTTCGCCCGCCGTCGTCGGTCAGGAGCACTACGAAACCGCCCGCCGCGTTCAGGAAACCCTGCAGAAGTACAAGTCGCTGCAGGACATCATCGCCATTCTCGGCATGGACGAGCTTTCGGAAGAAGATAAGCTGATCGTGGCGCGCGCGCGCAAGATCCAGCGCTTCCTTTCGCAGCCGTTCCACGTGGCCGAAGTGTTCACCGGCATCTCGGGCAAGTTCGTGCAGGTCGAAGACACCGTTCGCTCGTTCAAGGCGGTTGTTGACGGCGAATACGATCACCTGCCGGAAAGCGCATTCTACATGGTCGGCGGCATCGACGATGTAGTCGCCAAGGCCAAGAAGATGGCTGAAGAAGCCTGATTTTGCTTTGCCCTCTCCCGCTGGCGGGAGGGGGCCTTAGGAACCGGACATGTCCCTGCACTTCGAACTCGTAACCCCGGCCCGCCTTGTCCGTTCGGAAGAGGTCTATATGGTCGAAGTCCCCGGCGCCGAAGGCGAATTCGGGGTGCTGGAAGGCCACGCACCGTTCATGTCGGTGGTAAAGGACGGCCCGCTCAAGGTCTATCGCACCGCTGGAGCCGCGCCTGAGGAAGTCCGCATCGAAGGCGGGTTTGCCGAAGTAAGCGAAAAGGGCCTGACGGTTCTGGCCGAACACGTCGTCGGCTGATTGCAGCTTTAGCGCTCACCAAGGGGCCGGTCCGCGAGGGCCGGCCTTTTGCGTTTGGGGCTACCCACCTTCTTGCCCCTCCCCCGCTCGGGGGAGGCTGGGTGGGGGTGCGCAGCGTTTGCCGGAGAGGGCGCAGCCCCCTCCCCAACCCCTCCCCACTGGGAGAGGCTTTTATACGTAAACCAAACTTTTTTCGCTATTTCACATTACTGAACTTTTCAGTCTGATGAAATTGCGCCATAGCGACCCATCAAATCCGCATTCCGGGAGAGCCGAGCCATGTCCGAAACCCTTGAAGCCCTGATCGCCGGCAAGGCCGATCTCGTCGATTTTCTGCGCAACCAGCAGGTTGGCCCCAACGTCTATCCCGGCGTTCCGGCGGAATACTCCAACTGGCGCGCCGAGCAGTGGGCCTGGGGGCATACGGCGGTGCTCTACAACCAGTCGTACCACATGGTCGATCTGGCGGTGAAAGGCCCGGATGCCTTTGCGATGCTCGAGCATCTGGGGATCAACAGCTTCAAGAACTTCCAGCCCGACCGCGCCAAACAGTTCGTGCCCGTGACGCCCGATGGCTACGTGATCGGCGACGTGATCCTGTTTTATCTGGACGAGAACCACTTCAATCTGGTGGGCCGCGCGCCGACGATCGAGTGGGTGGAATTCCACGCCGCCACCGGCAACTGGAACGTAACCGTGGAGCGCGACGAGCGCTGGGCGATGCGCACCGACGGCAAGCGCAACTCCTATCGCTTTCAGGTGCAAGGCCCGAACGCGATGAAGATCATCGAAAAGGCCATCGGCACCACCCCGCCCGACCTCAAGTTCTTCCACATGTGCCGCCTCATGATCGGCGGCAAGGAAGTGCGCGCGCTGCGTCACGGCATGGCCGGGCAGCCGGGCTTCGAACTGATGGGGCCTTGGGAAGACTACGGCGCGGTCCATGCCGCGCTGGTCGAAGCGGGCAAGGAATTCGGCATGGCGCTCGTTGGCGGCCGAGCCTACTCGTCCAACACCCTGGAATCGGGCTGGATCCCCTCCCCATTCCCCGCGATCTACACCGGCGAGGCGCTCAAGCCCTATCGCGAGTGGCTCTCGGCCAACTCGTATGAGGCAAAATGCTCGATCGGCGGCAGCTGGGTGCCCGAGACGGTCGAGGGCTATTACACCACGCCTTGGGATCTAGGTTACGGGCCGTTCGTGAAGTTCGACCACGACTTCATCGGCCGCGCCGCGCTGGAAAAGATGGCGGCAGCCGGCAATCACCGCACCAAGGTGACCCTCGCGCTCGACAACGAGGACGTGATGCGCGTCCAGTCTTCTGCGCTCAGCCAAGGCGAGCGCGCGAAGTTCATGGAATATCCGAGCTCAGTCTATTCGATGCACCCGTTTGATTCTGTGCTGAGCGGCGGCAAGCAGGTCGGCCTCTCCACCTGGATCGGCTATACTGCCAATGAGGGCAAGTTCCTCACGCTCGCCATGATGGAGCCGGGCTTTGCCGAGCCTGGCACCGAAGTCACACTGCTGTGGGGCGAGCAGAATGGCGGCACCAGCAAGCCCACCGTGGAGCCGCACGTCCAGACCGAAATCAAGGCGGTCGTCTCGCCCGTGCCTTATGTGGCGGCGGCGCGTGACAACTATGCCGAGGGCTGGCGCACGCGGAAGTAAGCCGCAATCGGTTTTGCCCGGTATGCCCCGGGCAGAGGAAGCGCCGGTCTCTCCCGATGAGGCCGGCGCTTTTTCGTGGGCGCTCGACTGCAAAATTAGTTTGTGTTGCTAACAATATCTGGCAAATTGCGCGCAACGAGAAGCGAGAGGATTCCCATGGCAACCGACAACACGATCACGTTCTACGACCTTGCGCTGAGCACCGGTGCGACGATCAGTCCGTTTGTCTGGGCGACCAAATATGCCTTGAAGCACAAGGGTTTCGATCTCGATGTCGTACCCGGCGGGTTCACTGGCATTCTGGAGCGTACCGGCGGCAAAACCGAGCGGCTTCCTGCGATTGTCGATGACGGCGAATGGGTACTCGATAGCTGGGGCATCGTCGAATACCTCGACGCCAAGTACCCCGACCGTCCCGCGCTGATCCCGCATGAGAGCGTGGGCGCAACGCTCAAGGCGCTTGATCACTGGTTCTGGAACGCGGCAGTCGGCCCGTGGATGTTCTGCTTCTGCGCCGATTACCGCGACCTCTCGTTGCCGCAGGACCATGAATACGTGACCCACAGCCGCGAGAAGATGCTGGGGCGCAAGCTGGAGGACGTGCAGGCCGGGCGCGAGGATCGCCTGCCGAAGATATCCGCCGCGCTGGAGCCGCTGCGCGCCGCACTGGGCCAGCACCAGTGGCTGGGCGGGGCATCCCCCAACTATGCCGACTACCGCATTCTGGGCGGCATTCTGTTCACTGCTTCGGTGTGCAAGACGCCGGTGCTGGCGAACGATGATCCGCTGCGTGGCTGGATCGAGCGCTGCCTTGATCTTTACGGCAGACTGGGGCGGCATCCGGGTCTGTTTCCGCTGTTCGGCCTCGAGCAGCGCGAGGGCGATCCGGACCTCTTCAACCGTGCGGCGGGCCAAGGCGGGATCTACAAGCGCAACACCGGCCCAGCCTCGACAGCTGCGGAAACGCAGCGGATCACGGCGGGGATGAATAAGTAGGGGTTTTCTAATTCTCCCCGCTTTTCCCGAAGGGACAAGTGGGGAGGTTGCAGCGCGAAGCGCTGACGGAGGGGCCCTCTACCCCTCCACCACCCGCTTCGCAGGTGGTCCCCCTCCCCGTTTGCACTTCGTGAAAACAGGGAGGATCTTAAGCGAGCGCTGCGGCCGCGCGCAACAGGGCTTGCCGAACGCGCGCTTCGAGGGCTGCGTCAAAACGCACGGCAGGCACGGCGACGCTGAACACCCCGACGAACCTGCCATCCAGCAGCACCGGAACGGCGTTACCGACGATACCGACTGTCGCCTCCTCGCGCGCCACAGCGAGGCCATCGGCGCGCGCCTCGGCGATATCGCTGCGCAGGTCCGCCTCGCTGTGGCGCGTGGCGGGGGTGAACGCGGCTCGAGTGGTTTCGGCGAAATAGCGCGCCAGATCGTCCTCGCTTAGCGCGGAGAGGATCACTTTGCCTGCTGCCAGCGCATGGAGCGGCCGCCGGGTACCGGGATCGACAGCATAGCGCAGCGCCTGATCGCTCGCTTCCGTCACCAGCGATTCGACCTCCCAGCCACGCTGGACCATAAAGGCGGCTGTTTCATTGAGCTCGCCCTTCAAGGCGCGGACCAGCGGTGCCACGCGGTCCTCCAGCGACTGTGCCGCATCAGGCGCATGGAGCCGCTGGAGGCCCGGCCCGGGCAAATAGCGCCGCCCGGACCGCGTAAGGTAGCCCCGCTCGGTGAGGGTGGCGAGGAGGTACGAGAGGCTGCTGACCGGGATGGCAAGTGCGCCCGCGATCTCCTGCGCCACCACCCCTTGCCGGTGCGCCACGACGAACTCGATCACATCGAGCGTCCGCATCGCGGATTTGACCGGGTTGGAGAGAGCTGGCGCGTTCACGTGAAGAGGATGCTACCGCGCCTCTCGGCAAAGCGCCAGCCGTCAGCCGTCAGCACGAACCGATCATGGAACGAGCCCACGAGCGGTTCCGCCGCGCCGGTGAACAGCAGCATCGCGCTGACCCCGCGCGCGGCATCCTCGCTTTCCACGTCGATCACCACATTGCTGCACACATGCCGCGTGACGCGCGGCGGGCGGGCCTTGAAGGCCGCAAGGATGGCCTGCCGCCCGACTGTGGGTGCATCAGGCGCGGTGGGGCGCACCATCACCCCGTCCTCGGCATAAAGCGCCGCAACCTCGTCCCAGCGCGCCTCGTCGTTGAGGTTGGCATAGAGCGCGATCAGGCGCGTGCAATCGTGCTCGATGGCGCGGCGATCTTTCGCCTTCAT
>CANEVG010000147.1 GCA_947442095.1 Sphingomonadaceae bacterium | reverse complement strand
GGCGGCGGTGGTCGGGCCGGGTTTCGAGGCGGCGATGATTGTGGAAACCGGACATGATAACCGGCTCGCCAATATGATCGCCTTCACGCGCAATGCGCTGGAATTGCTCAAGACAGGCTTGTCGTCCTGAGCGTCGCGGAAATGCTTTCCATTTCCAAATCTCACCTCAGCACCCCAACTTTCTCCTTCGCTCGACACGAACGGGACATGGGGTCCTCGTATCTGGCAGGCAGGAGAGTTCAGCGCCGCCCTGCTGCACGGCGCCTGAGCCACAGGATCGACCAGTTGCCGCGCACCATTCGCGCGCGCAGCGAGAACCCGGCACGCATATAGGCATCGCGCACGGTGTTTTCCTGCGCTGAAAGCAGCCCCGCCAGCAGCGCGCTGCCTCCCGGTACGACCGCATCGGCAAAATCGGGCGCGAGTTCGCCGAGCGGCCCTGCAAGGATGTTGGCGATCAGCAGATCATAGGGCGCGGCGGCCAGCAGAAGCGGGTGCGCCATGCCCGGCGCTATCACCATGGCAAGTTTGCCCGGGCCGCCGCCGAGCGCAATACCGTTCAGCTCAGCATTTTCCGCGACGACCGGTCCGCACACTGCATCGATATCGCTCGCTGTGGCCCGAGCGCGCGGCCACAGATGCAGCGCAGCAAACGCAAGCAGGCCAGTGCCCGTGCCGATATCGGCAAGATTGCGCACCGCCAGCCCCTGCGCCTTCATGTGCGCGAGCATGGCAAGGCATCCCGAGGTGGTCTCGTGGTGCCCGGTGCCGAAGGCCTGACTGGCCGGGATCACAAAGTCTTGGAGCCCCTCGACCGGGGGATGATCGGGGGTGCGCACATAAAAGGTGCCCTCGCGGATCGGCTCCACGCCTTCCTGGCTCAGCGTGACCCAGTCGGCATCGGCAAGTTCCTCAACGCGAAGCTCCGGCGCTCCGCCAACGAACAGCGCGGCAATGGCTGCCTTGTCCGCCGCGTCGGGTTCCCGTTCCAGCCACACTTCAAGCTGCCAGTCGCCTGGCGGTGCCCCGACGATCTGGCCGCCGCCGAGCACGACAGAAACGTCCCAATCTTCGGCATCCTCATGCGCAACAAGCGCAGCGCGGACCACATCGGCCGCCGCCATAACAGTAATTTTCCAACTCATTTCCGACTTTCCGCTGCTTCTTTCGCGAGGCTGGCGTTGAGCCTTTTGCGGCCCGCAGCGGCATAACGCTTGCAGGCGTCCTTCGGGCCCAACGGCGCCTCGCCCAGCATGCGTTCGAACAAATTGCTGGCGGACGGGTGCGGCGTGACCAGCACATCGCAGCGCCGCGCGGCGATGGCGGCGAACGTGCGGCGAAACCGCGCAACAACTTCTGGGTGATCGCTGAACCGGTAGGGCTGGGCGGCCAGTGCCGAAATGCTGTCGATATAGCTGATCGTGCGGCAGCGGGTGCCGAAACGGGTAATGGCGCAGCTCTGCCAAGACCAGCTCGTGCCGCCCGTGGTGTGGCCCGGCGTGAACGAAGCCCGTAGCCGCAGCGGCCCGGCCTGCACGACCGCGCCCGGCGTAAGGATGCGGTCGGCCTTCACCGGCGCGATCGGAAAGTCCTTGATATCCGTGTACTGCGAGTCCGCCGGGTCGACTTTGCCCGTGGCCAGCACTGCCGCTGCAGGGGCGCTCAGCGCCACCTTCGCGCCTGTCGCGCGTGCCAGCGCCGCCAGACCGCCGACATGGTCGAAATGCTCATGGCTGGACACAATCCAGTGGATGTCCTCCGGCTTGAACCCCAGTGCGCGGATATTGGCGAGGATCGAGGGCACGGCCTTTTCCGTCGCGCTGTTCACCAGCACATGCCCTTGCGGCGATGTCACCAGCAGCACGCTGACCGTGCATGTGCCAACATAATACGTGTTGCCATAAAGCCGCGCGGGTGGAGCAGGTTCGGAAAAGTCTTCCTTGCCAGCGCATTGCTCGGTGATGGCGCTCGTGGCGGCGCGGTCCGGCCCAGCCGGAGCGGCGATGGCCAGGCCTGGGCCAAGCGCCACGCAGGCGGCTAGGATGAGGCGGGTTCTAGCGGACATAGCTGGCTCCATTGGCGTCGATCACCGCGCCGGTCATGCTGGGAGGTGCATCAAGCGCGCAGAACACGCCGATCGTGGCGATTTCCTCAGGGCTGGCGACCCGGCCCAGCGGAATGTCCGCCAGCAGGCCCGCACCACCACGGCTTGTCAGATAGTCGCCCGCCATGCCCGTATCGGTGAAGCCCGGCGTTACGGCAAAGCTCAGGATGCCTTGCGCTGCATAAGCCCGCGCGATGGTCTTGTGCATTGCGATCATGCCGCCCTTGGCCGCCGCATAGTGCCAGTGTGCGGGGGAATCGCCCCGGTAGGCGGCACGGCTTGCGATATGAACCACCCTGCCCGGCACGCCGCGCGTTTGCCAATGCCGCACCGCGAGACGGGAAAGCTGGGCGGCGGCCGTCAGGTTGATCCGCAGCGTCTCCTCCCACCCATCGAGCCAGGCGATATCGGACACGTCGAGCGGGTTCGGCAAAAACAGGCCCGCATTGTTGACCAGCACGTCAAGGCTGCCGCCCGCTGCTGCCAGTGCCTGGTCCCACAGCCGTTCCGCCGTGGCCGGCTCGCCAAGGTCAGCACCGATAACGCCCGGGGCGGCGCTGCGGCCATGGCGCACAACGCTCGCGCCGCGCGCCGCCAGCGCATCGGCCAGCGCTGCGCCAATGCCGCGGGTCGAGCCCGTTACCAGAATTGCAGTTCTGTCCATTACGGTCGCTGTACCAGCCAAACGGGTGCCTGCAACAGGGCGTGGTGGAGGGGCTGCTGATTTGCCCTTCGGCGCCAGCATCTCTTGGGACGGTTGCGCGCCCCGGCATTTGGGCTAATACGAATCGCGATCCGGCCCGGCGGCTCCCGTCTGGCTGGTCCTATATGGTATTTTTGAGGGGGTTTCATGGCGCAAGCGCCTACCAAGCGGCCACTTTCGCCGCATCTCGAGATCTGGCGTTGGGGTCCGGCCATGCTGGTCTCGATCCTTCACCGTATCACCGGCAATGGCCTGGCCTTCGTTGGGCTTGGCCTGCTGCTGTGGTGGGTGAGCGCAATTGCGGGCGGTCCGGCCAGCTATCAGACCTTCCTTGATTGGGTGTGGCGCGGCCCTGCTGGCGGCCTGCAGACCTTCACCGCGCTGCTCGGCAAGGTGGTTCTGGTCGGGCTGACCTGGTCGTTCTTCCAGCACATGGCGACTGGCATCCGCCACTTCATTCTCGATATCGGCTCGGGTTACGAGCTTGAAGCCAATGCGCGCTGGTCCTCGCTCACCATCCTGTTCTCGGTCACGGCCACCAGCGTGTTCTGGGCGTTCGTGATCTTTCGCTGAACCTGCGGCATTTCCTGCCTGATCCACCAAGGGATTATCATGGGTAACGGTACTTCAATCGGCCGCGTTCGCGGCCTCGGCTCCAGCCATCATGGCACGCATCACTTCCTGTCTTCGCGGCTGACCGCTGTCGGCAATCTGGTTCTGATCCCGTTCCTGATGATCAGCCTCGCGCTCATGCCGACGCATGACTATGCCACGGTGCACGCCTGGGCATCGAAGCCCCTTCCGGCCACTGCGCTGATCCTCATTATGATCAACACCTTCCAGCACGCGCGCCTTGGCGTGCAGGTCATGCTGGAAGACTACATCCACGAAGAGGGCGGCAAGGTCATGGCCTGGCTGCTCATCAACATCCTGCCGCTGGCCGGCGCTGCCTTCGGCATCGTTTCGGTCGTGCGCATCGCTCTCGGGAAAGCCTGATCCATGTCCGCTCCAGCCTACAAGATCATCGACCACACCTACGACACGGTCGTCGTCGGCGCGGGCGGATCGGGTCTGCGCGCCACAATGGGGTCGGCCCAGGCCGGCCTGCGCACCGCTTGCATCACCAAGGTCTTCCCGACGCGTTCGCACACTGTGGCTGCGCAAGGCGGAATTGCCGCCAGCCTCGGCAACAACAGCCCGGACCACTGGACCTGGCACATGTACGACACCGTCAAGGGGTCCGACTGGCTCGGCGATCAGGACGCCATCGAGTACATGGTGCGCGAAGCCCCGGCTGCGGTCTATGAACTGGAGCACGCCGGCGTGCCGTTCAGCCGGAACGCTGAAGGCACGATCTACCAGCGCCCGTTCGGCGGCCACATGCAGAACATGGGCGAAGGCCCGCCGGTGCAGCGCACCTGCGCGGCAGCAGACCGCACCGGCCATGCGATGCTCCACGCGCTCTATCAGCAGAGCCTGAAGTACGATGCGGACTTCTTCATCGAATACTTCGCCATCGATCTGATCATGGAACCCGGCGCGAACGGCGTGCCCGAATGCCGCGGCGTGATCGCGATGTGCCTGGATGACGGCTCGATCCACCGCTTCCGCAGCCATGCCGTGGTGCTTGCCACCGGCGGCTATGGCCGCAGCTATTTCACCGCAACGTCGGCGCACACTTGCACCGGTGACGGCGGCGGCATGGTGCTGCGCGCTGGCCTGCCGCTGCAGGACATGGAATTCGTGCAGTTCCACCCGACCGGCATCTACGGCGCGGGCGTGCTAATCACCGAAGGCGCGCGCGGCGAGGGCGGCTACCTCACCAACTCCGAAGGCGAGCGCTTCATGGAGCGCTATGCGCCGTCCGCGAAGGACCTAGCCAGCCGTGACGTGGTCAGCCGCTCGATGGCGCTGGAAATCCGCGAAGGGCGCGGCGTCGGCCCGCACAAGGATCATATCTACCTGCACCTCGATCACATCGATGCAGGCGTGCTGGCCGAGCGCCTGCCCGGCATCACCGAGAGCGGCAAGATCTTTGCCGGCGTTGACCTCACGCGCCAGCCGCTGCCGGTCGTTCCCACGGTGCATTACAACATGGGCGGAATCCCGTGCAATTATCACGGCGAGGTGGTGACCATCGGCGCGGACGGCAATCCGGAAACGATCATTCCGGGCCTCTTTGCGGTGGGCGAGGCCGCCTGCGTTTCGGTCCACGGCGCGAACCGTCTCGGCTCGAACTCGCTGATCGACCTTGTCGTGTTCGGCCGCGCGACGGGCCTGCGGCTCAAGGAGATCATCAAGCCGGGCTCGTCGCACAAGGCACTGCCCAAGGACAGCGCCGACCTCTCGCTCACGCGCCTCGACACGTTCCGCCATGCCAATGGCGGCTCGCCGACGGCGGAAGTGCGGATCGAGATGCAGCGCACGATGTCGGCCCACGCGGCGGTGTTCCGCACCGACGAACTGATGGACGAAGGCAAGGTCAAGCTCGCCGCGACCTATGAGCGGATGCAGGACATCAAGGTCTCGGACCGCTCGCTGATCTGGAACTCGGACCTCATCGAGACGCTCGAGCTCGACAACTTGATCTCGCAGGCGGCGGTGACGATGCATTCGGCCTCGAACCGCAAGGAAAGCCGCGGCGCCCATGCGCACGAGGATTACCCCGAGCGCAACGACGCCGAGTGGATGAAGCACACCGCCAGCTGGTTTGACGGTTGGGGCGGCATGGGCGGCACGGTGAAGATCGATTATCGCCCAGTGCACGAATACACGCTCACCGATGACGTCGAGTACATCAAGCCGAAGAAGCGGGTGTACTGAGCGGGTTCCGGACGTGAACGGCACGGTGCTGAAATTGGTAGCGGGAGCAGCGTTTATGCTGCTCCCGCTACCCGCCGTACAGGCCGCACCAATCGCCCCGGCCGCAGAACCGGCCTTGCCCGATCCGCCTGCGGCAGGCTGGCAAGGCCAACCTGTCTGCGCGGTGCTCAAGGACAATCCCCGCCTGCGTACCTTGCGCTGCACGTTTCCGCCCGGTGGCGGGCACGAGCGGCACTTCCATGCGCCGCATTGGGGCTATATCCTATCAGGCTCGACCATGCGGATCACCAGCGCTGCCGGCACCGCCGTGCGCGAGCTGAAGGCCGGCGAGGCCTGGTGGAGCGACGGGATTGCGTGGCATGAAGTGCGCAATGTGGGTGATACCACAGGCGTTTACCTGATCGTGGAACCCAAGCCCTGAACTAGCGCCGTCTACGGCTCTTCTTTTTTGTCGGGGACTTGGTTTCGTCAGGTGAGGGCGCCTTGTGTGCTTGGGCGTCTGCTGGGGCGCGCATTTTCTCCAGCGCAAGAACATCCCCCGCGCTGGCGGCCCGCGCCGGATAGCGGCAGCCGCGAGCCTGGCCGTACCCCTTGAGAAAGGCGCGGCGGCTTGCCCCGGCATACAGCGCAACCTGCCACTGCCGCTCGTTGCCGGCCGCACCAGAAACCTCCCGGATCACCCCGTTGAAAGGTATGAACCCGGTAAGAACCGACTTGGCGACATTGCCCACAGCATTGCCGCGCTTTTCCCCGGGGGTCTTCTCCGTCCCGATATCGATGTCATCACCCAGCGCGGCATTGAGTTGGCCGACTTCGTTCTGGATCACCCGGCAGGTGCGCAGGCCGGTCAGATCATAGGGCTGCTCGCGCGCGGCCTGGAGGATCGGCGGGATCTCGTTCTTCTTGAGGTTGAGGTCGCTGAGCGGCTTGGTCATGACATCGCTCGCTCTGACGTTGGGCTGGTCAACGACGGTTTGCGCCGCAGCGGGCGTACTGGCGGCGCACAGCAGCAGGAGGATGGTCAGGCGATACTGTTTCATGGCAGGTTCCAGTTTATCCCCCACAACTATCGCTGTGCGGGGTTGTTCCCCCAGGCCCCTTTGTCGGCGAACGTGTCGCAGACATCCTCATTTCCGGTCTCCAACCCTTTGCGCAGCCATGCCATGCGTTGCGCGCTGCTGCCATGTGTAAACGAGGCTTCCACCGGCGTGCGCCCGGCCGAGGCCATCAGCGTATCATCGCCGATCTGGTGCGCGGCGGTGAGGCCTTCTTCGATATCACCGGGCTCAATCCGGTCCTTGTTGCGCGCTGCCCAGACCCCGGCATAGCAATCGGCTTGCAGTTCCAGCTTCACCGAAAGCCGGTTGGCCATTGGCGGATTGCGGCGCTGGGCCTGGTTTACCTGATCGGATGTGCCGACAAGGTTCTGGATATGGTGGCCATATTCGTGCGCCATCACATAAGCCCGCGCGAAATCGCCCCCGGCCTGCATCTGGCGCTCCATCTCGGTGAAGAAATCAGTGTCGATGTAGATCCCGTGATCGGGCGGGCAGTAAAACGGCCCCATCGCGCTTTGCGCCGCCCCGCAACCCGATTGCCCATTGCGCGCATAGAACACCAGCTTGGGCGCGGAAAAATCGATCCCGGCCTTGCGGAACAGCGGCTCCCACGTCTTGTTGAGCGAGGCGAGCGCATTGCAGCTTTCTCGGCTGAAGGCGTTGGCGCTGCAGCTTTCGGCCAGACTGCTGCGCCCCTGCGGTCCGGCTTGCGGGGCGGCGACAGGTCCGGCAGCTTCCTGCATGCCCTGCAGCGTACCCAGCGTCTGCAGCGGGTTGATGCCGAACACGAGTGCACCGATCAAAGCGATGACGAGGCTGCCACAGCCGATCTTGCCGCCAGGCCCGCCCATGCGCGAACCGCCGCCACCGCGCTGGTCCTCGACATTGATGGAATTGTCGAAATCGTCGAGCCGCATCGCAAGGTCTCCTGTAGGGAGCGAATTGCCCGCAACTGCCCCTCCAGCGCAAGAGGGCACGTGGTATCGGCTTCACCGTTGCATATTGGTCTCACAGGAAACTGGGGGGCTCAAAGGAAACTTGCGCAGGTGCCGCGCATTTGCGAGCACTGAAGCTGCGTTGAACGGTTCGAAAATGTAGATGAGTCGTTAGGGATGATTGTGCGGTGCTAAGTTTGGGCGGTGCAAAGCTACTGGGGCGGTCGGCGATGCTGTTCGCGGCTGCGCTGGCGCTGCTCGCATCACCCGCCATGATGCGCGCTGCGTCCCCCAGCAAGCGGCAGCTTGCTCTGATCGAGGCGCAGCTGCGCCAGCATGTCACCACGCTCGCCAGCGATGAGTATGGCGGGCGGGAACCGGGCACGCCGGGCGAGACGCTTACCTTGCGCTATCTCGCGCGGCAGTGGTTCGATATCGGCCTAGAATCGGGCACAAATGACCCCGGCAATGCATGGTTCGCCCCGGTCGAGCTT
>CANEVG010000146.1 GCA_947442095.1 Sphingomonadaceae bacterium | reverse complement strand
ATGGCACCGAATATGCGGGCGGGGATGCGGACGAGCCGTTCTCATTCCAGTCGGTTTCCAAGGTCACTTCGCTGACCTTGGCGCTTGGCCGGATCGGCGAAGGGTTCCGGGCGCGGGCGGGGCGCGAGCCTTCGGGCAGCGCGTTCAATTCGATCGTGCAGCTGGAAACCGAGCAAGGCAGACCGCGCAACCCGTTTATCGGTGCGGGCGCGATCGTGGTGGCCGATGTGCTGCTGGCGGGCGGCAGACCAGCCGAGGCGATTTGCGGGTATTCTGCGGTTTGTGCGCGGCCTCGCGGGGGACGAGCGCATCACTATTGATGCCGACGCGGCAGCGGCGGAGCAGGCCGCGGGTTTCCGCAATTTGGCGCTGGCCAGCTACATGCGCGCGTTCGGCAATCTGCATCATCCGGTTGAGCAGGCGCTGGGGTCTATCTTCACCAGTGTGCGCTCAGCATGAGCTGCCGCCAACTGGCGCGGGCCGGACGGTTTCTCGCGCATGATGGCCGCGGTCCTCAGGCCGGGCGCTGCATTGTCACCCCGCAGCGCGCGCGCCGGACCAACGCGCTGATGATGCTGTGCAGGCACTACGACAATTCGAGCGGATTTGCCTTCCGCGTGGGACTACCGGCTAAGTCGGGCGTCGGTGGGGGCATTCTAGCGGTTGTGCCGGGCGAGGCGACGATTGCGGTGTGGACGCCGGGCCTCACGTCCAAGGGCAACTCGCAGTTCGCCGCGCTGGCGCTCTGGAGCGGCTGGCAACCCGCACGGGGTGGTTGGTGTTTGAGGCGCAAGCTTGAAGGTGGGCGGCCAGAGCTAAAATCCGGGAGTAGTCCTCTGGGCAGACTCGTATTCTGCGCGGGTGCATCCTATTTCAGACGGCGATCGGAGGACTTCATGGCTACCACCCACACCACGCGCATGCTCATCATCGGCTCTGGCCCAGCTGGCTATTCCGCCGCGATCTATGGCGCCCGGGCAGGGATGGAGCCGATCGTGGTGCAGGGGTTGCAGCCGGGCGGGCAGCTGACCATCACCACCGATGTCGAGAACTATCCCGGCTTTCGCGACGTGATCCAGGGCCCGTGGTTGATGCAGGAAATGCAGGCGCAGGCCGAACATGTCGGCACGCGCATGATGTGGGACACGATCACCGAAGTCAGCCTCGAAGGCCCGCCGTTCCGCGCGATTGGCGACAGCGGCGATATTTACGAAGGCGATGTGCTGGTAATCGCAACGGGCGCACAGGCGCGCTGGCTGGGTGTACCGGGTGAGGCGGAACTCGGCGGCAAGGGCGTTTCGGCCTGCGCGACATGCGACGGGTTCTTCTATCGCGGCAAGAAGGTCGTGGTGATCGGCGGCGGCAATACGGCGGTGGAAGAGGCGCTCTACCTCACCAACCATTCGCCCGACGTGACCCTGATCCACCGCCGCGACAGCTTGCGCGCCGAAAAGATCCTGCAGGACCGGCTGATGAGCAATCCGCGCATCACCGTGCTTTGGAACAAGGCAGTGGAGCGCTTCACTGGCGCACCGGGGGGTGCGCTGGAAGCGGTGGAATTGCGCGATACCGTGACCGGTGAGGTGTCGTCACTCGCGACCGATGGAGCGTTCGTGGCAATCGGCCATGCGCCCGCGACCGAACTGTTCAAAGGTAAGCTGGAATTGGATGAAGGCGGCTACATCGTGGTTGAGCCGGGCTCGCCCAAGACCGCGATCCCGGGCGTGTTTGCCTGCGGCGATGTAATGGACCACACGTATCGGCAAGCGGTGACAGCAGCGGGCACGGGCTGCATGGCCGCACTGGATGCTGAGCGGTTTCTCGCTGAACATGCCTTCGCGGCGGTACAGAAAGTGGCCGCTGAATAAGGCCTTAGCGCACGACTTCGAGAAGGCGCTCGAATAACCAGTTCTGCGCCACTTCGCCGGCAAAGCTGTGGCCGGCGCTGGCGTGGCGCTGGATGCGCGGATCGCCTTTGGGCCAGACCGCCTCAAACATCTGCGCGGTGCGATCGCCCGTGGCCAGGAGAATCGTGACCGGGCCAGTGAAGCGGGCGAGAGCCTCGCTCATCTCGGCAACGAGGCCGGACTTCACCGGCGCTGCCGCAACCTGACGCAGGCCGCGCAGCAGCTTGGCGAGATTGACGCCGCCGGTTAGCAGGCGGATCACTTCGCGCGGGCTCTTTAGCTTGGCCAGGTAGCGCTGGCGCAGGGCAGCGGGCGGGACAGCGCGTGGGGCTGCTTCGGCCTCCTCGGTCTCCAGCGTCCACGGATTGGCGAGGACGAGACCGTCCAGGCCGAGTGGCGCGCCGTGAAGCATCAGCGCGGCGGCGGCATCGCAGTTGCCGAAAGCGATAACCCTGCGCAGGCTTGGTGCGGCTGCGCGGAAAGCGGCGAGCGCTGCGGCGATATCCTCACGCGTGTGCTGAAAGCCGGGATCCTGCCCTTCGCTCTGGCCCACGCCGCGCCGGTCATAGCGGAACACGGGGACTCCGGCAGCCGCAAGGCGCGCCGCCATCTGCACCTGTCCGCTCCAGCTGCCGCTGCGGACCTCGCGCCCGCCGGACACGAGTAAGAGGCCGACCGGGCCAATTGTAGTATCCCGATCGAGCGTGCCGACGAGCGTGTCCGGCCCGCAGAGGAAGGTGAGATGCTGGCGGATCACGCCGCGATCTCCGCAGCGATAATCCGCGCGAGTGCTTCGGACTGCGCAGGGTCTTCGCCGGGCTCGCTGCGCAGCCACATTGCGCCTGCGCCAAGCTCGGACTGGTGGATCACGCGCTGAGTTGAACTTTTGGGACCCTCGCCTCCAGGCACAGCGGCCTCCAGCCCTTCGACCAACGCAGAGCCGAGCCGGTAACCCGCTAGTTCGATCCCATGGATGCGGCCCTGTTCGAGCAGTTCGGCGCTGTCTTCGGCAAGGCCTGCTTCGCGCGTGAAGAGCACCCGCGCGCGCAGCAACTGGCGCAGGATGGAGGCACCCTTGACCGGTTCGAGCACCCAACCGGGCAGGCTCGTGGGAAAAACCAGAGCACCGCCGCGCAGGGCCAGCACATGCGTGGCGGCGAAATGGCGGGCTGCGGCCAGCATGGCATCGCGCCAGCTGTCAAGGGTTTGCGCGCAAAAGGCTTGCAGGCTTTCGTTGCAGCCGGGCAGATCGGGCAAGAAGCTATCGATCCCAGCGGCATCGAGCGCGCGCTGGGCTTCCGCAAGAAAGCGCCGCGTGCGGTTCATTTCTTCGAACAACGGCGGCACGATCAGTAGGCGCGCGGCGCGGCCTCGGTCAAAGGCAACGGCGGCTTCATCGAGCAGGCCGGCGGGGCCGGGGCAGGGCCAGGTTGCTAGCATTGCGCGGTCAGGTTTCGCCGCGCTTGCAACGAACAAAGGCCAGGAGATCGCCATAGGTCCCGAGCATATCGCCATCGACCTCGTCGTCGTCGATCACAAGATCGAAGCGGTCTTCGAGTTCGGTGAGCAGACCCGCCACGGCCATGGAGTCGAGTTCGGGCAGCGCGCCGAACAGGCCGCTAGCGTCAGTCAGCGCGGCGGCGCGCTCTGCGCTGAGGCCAAGAACGTCGCTGAGCAGGCTGCGCAATGCCGTGTCGGTATCGCTGGAATGCGTCACAAATTGAGCCTTTTCAGTGGTGCCGGCCAAGCGCTCTAGCCATGTGGTCTAGACAGCGCTCTGGCGTGAAACAAGGTGGGCGGCTCTGCGGCGCTTCAGCACGCGGCGCGCTGCCAGTTTGGCAAGCTGCGGCCACTGGCTGATCGCAGCGGGGCGGTAGAAGGCAAGGGCGTAGCGCGGGCGGGCGGCTTCCATCCAGTCGCGCTTGTAGGGATTGTCGCCGGTCCCAAAATCAACCGTGCGGACGCGGTCCACATCGATCACGTGGCGGAACAGCGCGGCGGACAGGAGGGTGCCGGGGGAATGCTTGCGTGAGGCTTCATCGTGCGCAAGCTTGTGGATCCAGGCGGTGCCGCCCTCCACGGTCCAGAACTGCGCGGCGACGGGCTCGCCGTCGATTTCGGCCACGCCCATGCGCAGCGCGCCCGCTTCGGCTTCTGCCATCGCAAAGGCGCACAGGAATGCGGGGTTGCCTTCCTCCGGCTTCCAGCTGCGCGCATAGATTGCTTCGTAAGCGTTCCAATCGGCCTCGCTGAAGGTGGTTTCGATGCGGAGGCTGACGATCCCCTTGCCGCCCTTGCGGCGCACGGTTTCGCGCAGGGCGCCCGGGCGGGCGGCCCAATAGGCATCGAAGCTGCGCCCGTTCAGCTCGAGGATATAGTTGGTGTCGCACGGTTCCAGCGTGCCGATCCAGCCGGACGCGCGGAAAGCGGCGGCGAGCGCTTCGGCTTCGCGTTCGGGCATGGGCGTAAGGCGCGCTGCTCCGGCGGGAGCCATGCTGCGGGCGAGGGCAGCCAGCAGCGCGGGCGCGCGGTCTGTATCGTTGCAAACGGGGCGGACGAAGAAGCTGTACCAAGTGCCAAGCGGTGCGAAGCCTTCAGCGGTGCGGCAGAGCGGCAAGGTGGCCACGGCATCGCCATCGCGCGCGACGGCAATGACGCACTTGGCCCCGGGCAGGCACATGTCGGCGAGCAGAGACAACCAGTCCAGCCGGTCGAACGGCGTGCTGGTCGGCGAACGGCCAAGCAGCGCCGCCAGCACCGGGTCGGCTTGCGCTTCGGCAAGATCAGCGTGATAGACCGTCGCAACCAAGACCCGTTTTCGCCTTCCAGAACATGAGAGCCGCGTGACTGCAGCGCCCGATCCTACTGTTTTTCCGCTCGACCATCTCGCCCTGCGCGGGCGGGGGGATGCCCCGGCGCTGGTCGTCAAGGACCGCACTCTTAGCTACGAGGCGTTAAATCGCCGTATAGGCCAGTTGGCGGCCTGGCTGGCGGCCGAAGTGCCCGAGGCGCGCGCGCGCGTGGCGACCTGGCTACCCAAAAGCGAGTTGGCTTGCATGATGCCCTTGGCGGCAGTGCGTGCGGGGCTGGTGCATGTGCCGGTCAACCCGCTCCTCAAGCGCGCGCAAGTGGCGCATATTCTGGGCGACAGCGGCGCGCGGCTGCTGATCACGAACCCCGCACGGCTGCAGACGCTGGAGCCTCCTGATCTGGCGGCGGCGGCCGGGCTGGAGGAAGCGGCGGCCTGGGAGGCGGCGGAAGCGTTGGAACCGCTTGGGCCTTCCGGGGGCGTGCCGGATGATCTCGCGGCGATCCTCTACACCAGCGGATCGACCGGGCGGCCCAAGGGGGTCATGCTCAGCCACGCTAACATGTGGCTCGGCGCGGTCAGCGTGGCGCATTATCTCGGCGTGACGGAGGCAGACCGTGTGCTGGCAGTGTTGCCGCTGGCGTTCGATTATGGGCAGAACCAGCTGCTTTCGACCTGGTTTGCCGGCGGCGCAGTGGTGCCGCTCGATTACCTGACGCCGCGCGATGTGATGAAAGCGGTCGAGCGCCACGACGTGACCACCATTGCCGCCGTGCCGCCGCTGTGGCTGCAACTGGCCGAACTGGACTGGCCGGAGGCGACCGCCGCGCGGCTCAAGCGCCTGACCAACAGTGGCGGCGCGCTGACCGAGCCTTTGGTCCGCGCGCTGCAGGCGCGGTTTTCGCAAGGCCGCCTGTTTCCGATGTATGGCCTGACAGAGGCGTTTCGCTCGACCTATCTCGATCCGTCGCTGGTCGATGCGCACCCGACCTCGATAGGCAAGGCGATCCCGTTTACCGAGATCATGGTGGTCGCGGACGATGGGCGCGAGGCAGCGCCAGACGAGGAGGGCGAACTCGTCCATGCCGGCCCGCTGGTGGCGCAAGGCTATTGGCAGGACGCGGTGCGCACGGCCGAACGGTTCAAGCCTGCGCCCGCGTTCTCGAAGCTGGGCGGCATGGCAGTGTGGTCGGGTGACCGGGTGCGGCGCGATGGTGCTGGGCTGCTGCACTTTGCCGGACGGCGCGATGCCATGATCAAGACCAGCGGCAACCGGGTGAGCCCGCAGGAGGTGGAAGACGCGGCGGTGGCGACGGGGCTCGTCGCCGAAGCCGTGGCGCTGGGCCTGCCCGATCCGGCGCTGGGGCAAGCGATCCATCTCGTCGCGCGCGCTGCGGGCGATGCCATGCAGGCTGCGGTAAGCCTGCCGGGCGCTCTGGCGCAGGCGCTGCCGAACTTCATGGTGCCGCGTGTGATCCACTGGCGGGATGAGATGCCGCTCAGCCCCAATGGCAAGCTCGACCGCACCGGTCTTTACCAGGAATTATCGCAAGGCGTGCCACAGGGCTGAGCCATGAAGCCGCTCGGCCCCATTCCCCCCGGATTTACCGCCGTTGACGGCGAGCTTGCGATTGCGGGGCGCACGGCGTCTGATCTGGTGGCCGAGGCCGGGCAAACGCCGCTGTTCGTCTATGATGCCGGTCTGATTACGGCGCGTGTCGAGGCCTTGCGTGCGGCGCTGCCCGAGCGGCTGGGATTGCACTATGCGATGAAGGCCAATCCCTTTGCGCCGGTGCTGCGGCATATGGCGGGGCTGGTCGACGGGTTCGATATTGCCTCGGGCGGCGAGCTCGTGCTGGCTGAGGCGGCAGGGTTGGACCCGGCGCAGATCAGCTTTGCCGGGCCGGGCAAGCGCGATGCCGAGCTGGAAGTCGCCATCACGCGCGGCGTTACGCTCAATCTCGAATCGCTGCGTGAAGCCGAACGCGCACTGGCGATCGGTGAGCGGCTTGGGCGCACGCCGCGCCTCGCCATCCGGGTCAATCCCGATTTCGATCTCAAGGGATCGGGGATGAAAATGGGCGGCGGGGCCAAGCAATTCGGCATCGACGCCGCCCAAGTGCCTGCGTTGGCAGGGCGGTTGATAGCCGCCGGGTGCGAATGGCGCGGTTTCCATATCTACGTTGGCAGCCAGACGCTCGATGCCGCATCCATTGCCGAGACGCAGGCCGCCACGATTGCATTGGCGGCGCGGCTGGCGGAGGAAAGCGGCGCAGCGCTGCCCGCCTGCAATCTGGGCGGCGGTTTCGGCATTCCCTATTTCCCCGGCGATGTGCCGCTCGATTTGGCCGCCGTAGGGCAAGCGCTTGCCGACCAAATGGTCGCTCTGCCTGCGGTGCTGGCGGAAACCGCGTTCTGCGTCGAACTGGGCCGCTATCTGGTGGGCGAGGCGGGCGTCTATCTGACGCGCATCGTCGACCGCAAGGTCAGCCACGGCGAGGTGTTTCTTGTCACCGACGGCGGGTTGCATCACCAGCTTGCGGCCAGCGGCAATTTTGGCACCGTGATACGCCGCAACTACCCCAGCGCCATCGCCAACCGGTTCGGTGCTCCAGTGGAAGAGGTGGCCAGCGTGGTCGGCTGTCTGTGCACTCCGCTTGACCGGCTGGCGGACAAGGGCGGTTTCCCGCGCGCCGATGAAGGCGACCTAGTTGCGGTGTTCTGCGCCGGGGCCTACGGGGCGAGCGCGAGCCCAGTGCACTTCCTTGGTCATGGCGCTGCGGCTGAATGGTTGATTAATACAAGTCACTGATATTTTGTCATTAACCTATTGATCAAGAGCCGTCTCCTTTCGGGACTGGCCCGAAATCACGCTTGCTGGCGCGCCGCGTAAGCGATCAGCACTAACGGTATCTTCACCCTTTTTAGCGATAGCCCGGAAACAAGGGTTCTGCCGTCCGTTCCCGTTGCGGGACGGTTGGAAGAGCCCTCGAAGCGCGCAGAAGGACCGCCCATGCCCAGATATTCGCGACTTACCGGCCCTTTGGCCCGTCTGGTGGCCGGAACGGTCATGGTGAGTGTCACGCTGAGCGGTTGCTCGGGCTCAGGCGGCGGCGCGCAGCTGCCGCAGGCCTCGTTCGTGGCGCTGCAGGAAGGCCCGGGCGAGGAATACGTGATCGGCCCTCTGGATGATCTGACGATCTTCGTGTGGCGCAATCCCGAGCTTGGCGCTTCGGTGCAAGTGCGGCCCGACGGGCGCATAACCACACCGCTGATCACAGACATGCCCGCCGTGGGCAAGACCCCTTCCATGCTCGCCGAAGACATCAAGCTCCAGCTTTCACAGTTTATCCAGGAGCCGATCGTCTCGGTCATCGTCAACAAGTTTTCCGGCACGTTTAGCCAGCAGGTGCGCAT
>CANEVG010000145.1 GCA_947442095.1 Sphingomonadaceae bacterium | reverse complement strand
GCCCCGACCCCCGCCGCCCACAGCGGGCTCACGACATAGGCGAACAGCCACATGCCGGGCAGGAACAGCACGAGATGTTCGAGCGTGTTCTGGTGCGCGCGGACATAGCGCTCATATTCAGGCGGCCCGCTGTGCGAGGGCACAGGGATCTTGAACCGCCCCCGCGCCAACCCGGCCATCAGCAGCGTGAAGTAATAGGCCAGCAGCGCAAGCGCGCTCACGATCACGACGTAAATGTAAGGATCGGTCATAAGTCTGCGCGCGCCTTTCCCGTCAGAAGCGCCAAGGCTGGCCTACCGCAAGCAGCGCGGCAACTCGCACTTTTGTCACCTGCGCCTGCGCAAAACCGCAAGCTCAGCCTGCGGTGAGATACCTGGAACCGGGAGCAGCCTGTTCTGCTGGCTATTGCTCTGGGGGCGTGTCACTGGAAGATACCAGAGACCTCCGGAAAGGGATTGGTCGGAGGAGGGATAATTTCTGAAGCGTAAGATATTGGTTTTGTGTAATAATAAATTGAACTGCGCCCACAATACCCCCAAGGCTGGGACCTTTGCAATGAGCCGCTTTTGCGGTCAGACGAGCCGAATCCGGCAGGCGATCATCTAGTCGGTCACGTCAGAACTCCCAGCCTTCTACGCCCGCAGAAGGACCGCGCCGATCGAAATCTGCTCCCTCATCTCTTGCCGACGCTTGCCTTGATCGACGCGGCGATGTCGAGAATCGAACGCGCCAGTACCATCGGATCATCCTTAGAAGGCAGGAATCCGCGCCTTTGCCAAAACTCAGCAGCCTCCTGGTCCACCCCGTTGACGATCAGTGCCCTGCCCCCGACCAGCGTTGCACCTTCAACGCAGCGCTGGAGGGCGTGCTTGAGCATGCCGATGCCAATGCCTTGCCCGCGCCATTGTGCATCAGTCGCCAGCTGACCGAGCAACAGGCACGGCAGTGGATCGGGCGATTGCCCGGTGCGGATCGAGCGCGGGAGGCTGACGGGAACCACGGCAGTCGGCGCAAGGCCGTAGTAGCCCACCACCCTGCCCGCGTCGTGGACCACCATGACTGCCGTAAAGCCCTTATTCTGGTTCGAAAGCGCTCGGGCCCGCAGCCAGTTGTCGAGCGACGGTTTGCCGCAAGAGAACTGCGAGAGATCGTGCCCTTCCTTCAGCGGTTCGGGAGCGGAAATCGGCACCTGGCCTGGCTACTCGGCAGCAGCCTGGATTTCCCAGGGTGCGGGCCGCTTGAGCAGCTCAACCAATTCAGGCACCGGTTTGGCCGGACGGTCCAGCAGATCGATAAAGGCCGAGAAACCTTCCGGCGACATCCGAATGACCGTATTCTCCATGATCACTTCCTCGGCAGTCCGCACCGCCGCATCGCGCATGAATTCTGTGCGCGAACGCCCACGCAGATTGGCTGCGCGGTCGATGATCGCGATATCGGCATCGGCAAGCCGCATCGAAAGCGGATGATCCTTGCGCAACGTCGATCGACCCATCGCTGTTCTCCTTAGCCAAGTTAGTAGATAATTGTATCGCATTTTGCAATACAAATCGATAGCGGTGACTGGCCGCCAGCCAGTGAGGCGTGCATGGGGGTATCGCTCCTTTCCGATACTCTGCGAAAATACCCCCAAAATACCCCCAGACCAAGTTTGGCTGCACATGGAAGGCACCGGGCAAATGCGGACCGGAATGACCCGTAAGCCTTTGCTCTTATTTAATTTTTGGAAAGATTCGGAAGCATTTGGAGGCTTCCGGACAGACCTTTGGTAGCGGAGGAGGGACTCGAACCCCCGACACGCGGATTATGATGCTAATGCTGGTCAAAAGCTGCGTTCATTTTCAATGGGTTAAACACACCACTTTTGAACCGTGTGATATGCCGTGCCATCTTACCGTGTAATTTCAGGTACTTGGTCGCGAAGACCGTGAGATAATGGTTTTGGGCCGGTTGGCAAGCGGGTTTACAGCGCCCTACAGCAGCCAAGCGCCAGGCCCGCTGCTAGACTGCGCTGTCGCTGGTTTGAACGCTGCGTGAGCCGGAAATGGGCGGAATTGACGCCACGACGAACGGTCGTGTGAAACGACTGATGGCGAACAGGCCGATCAGGCAGCTTGCAACACATCGGCCACATGCTGCGGCTCGGCTTCGATGATGTGCAAATAGGCACGCACTGCCACTGGTGGCAAAGTGCGGCCAATCTCATACTGGCGAATGTTGGCCAATGGGATCGAATAGCGTTCGGCAAACTCGGCCTGCGAAAGCCCGAGGCTGTTGCGCAGTTTTCGAATGCGGCGTCCCATCAGAGCCCGCTCAAGGCCAGCATCACTGACAGCCCGGTCTTCGGCATCATCGGGATCAGCCGGAACTGCTATCGTAGATTCTTTGCTCATTGAGATTGCTCCTTCGTACCGACAAAAACCGAACCGCACTTCCCCGATAAACATGGATGGCAGTCCACAGCTTGCCATCGATCAGGCCAATCGCCTTGTAGCGATCCTCCCGATCCTCATCCCTGATCGTTGGCACAATCAGCACGTCGCCATCGTCAAAAACCTTAGCGCCGTGGGTGAGTGAGACGCCGTGCTTGGCCATATTAGCTGCATCTTTGTCGGTGTCGAACTCGATTTCCATCAAGCAAAAGTATGTGATTTACATACCCTTGTCAACCAGCCTCAGCCAAAGCAGCCTCAACCACCTCAGGAGATTTGGCGATCACCGTGAGCAGCACACGATGCGCCACGTCGATCTTGCGCCCTTGCTCCCAGCCTTCGACAGTCCGTGCCGGGATGCCAAAGCGACGTTCAAAATCCTTAGTGCTCTTGGCAAGCGAACGGCGGATTTCACGCACTCGCGCAGCAGGCATCGCCTTAACATGGCGACTTTCAAGGGCGAGCTTACCCTTGCGATGCGCAATCGCTTCACGCAGGCCAGCTTCAATCTGCAAGCCAAGTTCGGTTCGCTCAGTCATCGGTCAGTTCCTCAATCAATGCGCTGAACAGTCGCTTCTCGTCAGCTGACAGGTCCGATTTGTCGGCCTTGGCGTACGCAACGAGAAGGTAGACGACATCATCGTCCAGCATCACGTAATAGATCGTCCTGCCACCGCCGCTCTTGCCGCGACCACCATAGCCAAAGCGCACTTTCCGCAAGCCATTCGTGCCCCGGATCACAGCCCCAGCTTCGGGTGCTCTGGCAATCGCATCTTCCATCAAGATAATGTCGCTGGTGGATGCACCAAGCTTCTTCAACCGCTTGAGAGCGGTGGTTTAGGCTGTAGTGCGAACAATCTCCATCTGCGTGAAGTACGCTATTAGCGTATGACCGTCAAGAAAATTACGCTAGTAGCGTATTCTTGCCCAGACAGGCAGTTTCGGGAACGGTCGCGTGACACGACTGATTGCTGTCACCCCCGCTCCAGACCCAGCCGCTGTCGTTGCATTGTGATGTGCTTCTCCACCCCATCCGCTTTCGACTCGCTCATCACCGGGAAGCTCTCTGTTGCTCAGCCGCTGATCGCCAAGATCAAGCTGGTCGATGCGCTTCAGCCCGCCAACGGCAGCGAGTTTGACTACTGCGCTGCGCTGGTTCGCAAGAATGCCGATGGCACCGGTGCGATTGTCTACGGCTCAACCACGACGAGCATCCTGAAAACGCTTTTGGTCGAGGCTGCGAAGAAGCAGGCTGAGGCCGAGAAGGCGACGGAGGACAACTCGAAGCTGGCGCAGGAGGCCCGGGAATCCATACCCAGAAGCAGGTGCTTGCTGCCGCTATCAATGGTGAGAAGCTCATGGTTCCCACGAAAAAGGGGCGCGGACAGCGCAACGTAGCACCGTGGTTCTTCGCGCAAGACGGTGGCTTCTATGTCCGTTGCCGCTATGGTTTCCGCTATCTGCACTTTCAGGACGATAACAATGCTCTGTTTGTGCGTGATCTTCACGGCGTAGGTTCCGCGCTCAATGCATTGGCGGCAGCGGCACAGAACGGTGAACTGGACGAGGCGATTGCTCAGTCCATTGTCCGCGGCCGCCAGTAGTAGACGAAACCACCCAAAACCCGGCCTGCGCACATCGGCCAGCCCGGCATCTCCACGCTGTAGCAGGCTCAGCAGCGCAAAGCTGAACCCCGCACAGAACAGTCGTGCAAAACGACCATTCAGGACCGTGCCAAAGCACCGTTTCGCACCGGCCCACACAGCCCAAAACCGTGCAATAAACCGTGCGAATGGTTTTCGCCCCACCCTAGAGGCTTAAATCATTGTTTTTGTTTGGAAAGTTGGTAGCGGAGGAGGGACTCGAACCCCCGACACGCGGATTATGATTCCGCTGCTCTAACCGACTGAGCTACTCCGCCCCGAGGGGCTGCTGCGGTGCCAGACGGGCTCACGCCAGCCTGCATTTCGACTGTGCAGGCGGGCCTATTAGGCGGCACATGCTGCATGGTCAACCGGGGAATTTGCCATCATCCGGACGGTTTAGCGGCGAGGCCGGCCGCGAAAGGTCCAGCGGCCGACGGGTTCCCACGGCCCGCCTTTGTAGCGGTGCAGCGCAAGGCCCGGGAAAGCAAAGCGCAAAGGCTGGAAGCCAGCCGCCAGCATGCTCTGCAAGGCCCTGGCCTCGCCGCGCGGCACCTTATTCTGGACCGTGACATGAAGACGCGGCGCGGGCTGGTCCTGCAGGGTCAGCAAACCGTGGAAGCGCTCCGCGATCATTGCGCGTACGTCCAGCAGCGCGGCGCTCTCGATGCGCAGCGCCGTGCCGGTGCCAAGGTCCATCACGGCCACGAGCAGAGCAGCGGGTGGCGCTGTATCTGCGGCAAGCGCGGCCAGCAAGCTGCGCGCCTCGCTTTCCGCAAACGGCGGCAGCGCGTGGAACAGGGTGACATGCGCCGCCACCAGGTTGCGCTCTGCCGGATAATGCGCAACGCGCAAGGCCTCGGCTTGGGCTTGGATTGTTGCAGGCAGTTCGGCCGTGACAATCAGCGGGGCAGCAGCACCAGCGCGCGGCAGGTTGTCATCATCGCCCGAAGCCGTCTGGCCTCGCACTAAAGTTCGCCGCGTGCCCGGCGCAGGGCAAACCAGCGCGCGACATTGGCGTTGTGCTGCTGCAGCGTGGCCGCAAACACATGTCCGCCCTTGCCATCGGCGACCATGAAGAGCGCGTCGGTCTTGGCCGGATGCAGCGCCGCCTCGATAGCGGCGCGCCCCGGATTGGTGATCGGCGCCTTGGGCAAACCGACCATCGTGTAAGTGTTGTAGGCGTTGACCGCCTGAATTTCCGACTGGCGAATGCGCCGCCCCAGCGGTTTGCCGCGCGTGATCGGATAAATGATCGTGGGATCGGCCTGTAGCATCATGCCCTGCCTGAGCCGGTTGGAATAGAGCCCGGCCACCATGCGCCGCTCCGAAGGCTTGCCGGTTTCCTTCTCAACGATCGAGGCGAGGATCGCCGCCTCTTCGGGACTGCGCGCGACTGTATCGGGCGCGCGCTCGGCCCAGAGCTTGGCCAGGGTGCGCGCCATCGCTTTTTGCATACGCGTGACGACAGCCGTGCGGCTCTCACCGCGCTGGAAGGCATAGCTATCTGGCAGGATCGACCCCTCTGCCGGCGCGATGACCGGGCCGGTCAGCAGCGGCTGCGCCATCAGTCGTTCCTGCACCATGATCGAGGGCATGCCTTCGGGTACCATGACCATGCGCCGCACTTCGCCTTGCAGGCCCTGCAGGATGGCGAGCACGGCCGAGGCGCTGGCATGGGCGGGAATGGCGAACTCACCCGCCTTCAGCGGCTCCCCGCCGCCCAGCAGGCGCGCACGCGTGCGAAAGCTGGATGCAGAGCCGACGACACCTTCTGCCTCCAGCTTGTCCGCGATGCCCGCTAGGCTGGAGCCATCGGGTACGACGAAGGTCGTATCTTGCGCGAGCGGTCCCCCGCCATACCAGCCATAGACGAAATTGGCCGCATAGACGCCCGCCAAAATCAGCAACGCCAAGACGATGATCCGAAGCCAGCCCGCTTTTCGCATGGAACGCCGCCTCCTGTTTGGCCGGGTCAAATCGCTTTCAGGATCACGCTCGCGTTGGTGCCGCCAAAGCCGAACGAATTGTTTAGTACTGCCCGCACCACGCGCTTGCGCGCCACATGGGGCACGAGATCGACACCCTCACAGCCCTCATCCGGATCATCGAGGTTAAGCGTGGGCGGCACGATCTGATCGCGGATTGCCAGCACGCAGAAGATCGCCTCGACCGCGCCTGCACCGCCCAGCAAGTGGCCGATGGCGGACTTGGTGCTGCTCATCGATGCGCCCGAGAGATCAGGGCCGAGCACGCGCTTCACTGCGGCCAGTTCGATGGTGTCGGCCATGGTCGATGTGCCGTGCGCGTTGACATAGTCAATGTCGCCAGGCGCCATTCCCGCCTTGCGCAGCGCCATGCGCATGGCAAGCTCGGCGCCCTTGCCTTCGGGGTGCGGCGCGGTCACGTGATAGGCGTCGCCCGAAAGCCCGTAACCGACAACTTCGGCGTAGATCTTTGCACCGCGTGCCTTGGCGTGCTCGTATTCCTCAAGCACGACGACACCCGCGCCTTCGCCCATCACGAAGCCGTCGCGGCCCTTGTCATAGGGCCGGCTGGCCTGTTCCGGCCGGTCATTGAAGCTGCAGTTGAGCGCGCGCGCCTGGGCAAAGCCGGCCACGCCCAGCGGATTGATCGTGCCCTCCGCGCCGCCAGCCAGCATCACATCGGCATCGTCGTCACGGATCATCCGCGCCGCATCACCGATCGAGTGCGCACCGGTGGAACAAGCGGTGACGACCGCGTGGTTTGGGCCCATCAGCCCATACTTGATCGAGACCTGGCCAGAGATCAGATTGATCAGGCGGCCATGCACGAAGTGCGGGCTCACGCGGCCCGGCCCTTTTTCGTGGAGCACGATCGATTCGCTTTCGATCCCCGGCAGCCCGCCGATACCCGAACCGATCGAGCAACCGGTGCGCAATTTCAGCGCCTCATCCATGTCGACGAGACCCGCGTCCTCAAGCGCCTGACCGGCCGCATCGATGCCGTAGACAATGAACGGATCGACCTGGCGCTGCACCTTGAAATCGACCCGCTTGTTCGGATCAAAGCCATATGGATGGTCCGCTGGCTTCACTTCGCAAGCGATCAGGCACTTCTGACCTGTAGTATCGAACCGCGTGATCGGACCCGCACCCGACTTGCCGGCGATGAGATTGGCCCAGACGGTTTCAACATCGGCACCAAGCGGGGTGACGAGGCCAAGTCCGGTGATGACGACACGGCGCATTGAGGTCTCCGAAACGACGTCTCAGAACGGTCCGGCGGAAAGCCCGGAAACGGACCATGAAGCACAACAGGCCCAGACCCGCAGGGGCTGAGCCTGTCGAAGCCCCGTCACTGGCCACTGGGCGCGGCTGCTGACCCCATAACAGGGTCAGGCCACAAGCAGCGGACGGGGTTGGGTTTCCGAAGGGATCAGCCCTTGTTGTCGTCGATGTACTTGATCGCATCCGAGACGGTGGCGATCTTTTCAGCCGCATCGTCAGGGATTTCGACACCGAACTCTTCTTCGAATGCCATCACCAGCTCGACAATGTCGAGGCTGTCGGCACCGAGATCGTCGATGAAGCTTGCGTCCTCGTTGACCTTGTCAGCCTCGACCCCGAGGTGCTCGACAACGATCTTCTTCACGCGGTCGGCGGTATCGCTCATTCTTTTGCCCCTTCAAGGAACTGGGTTGGTTTATCTAAAATCTGGCCATCGCCCTAATGTCCGGATTGCGGGCTGGCAAGTGGTGCAGTGTGGACGAATTGTGACGAGTTTGCGGCCAATCAGGCCTTTGGCTGCTCCACGGTGCGTAGATGCAGTTCGCGCAGTTGGCGTGGTTCGGCCGGTGAAGGCGCCCCCATAAGCAGGTCCTCGGCCCGCTGGTTCATCGGGAACAGTGTGATTTCCCGAAGATTTTGCGCGCTGCAGACCAGCATGACGATGCGGTCAACGCCTGCTGCCATTCCGCCATGCGGCGGCGCGCCATACTGGAATGCGCGGTACAGGCCGCCGAAACGCTGTTCCACATCGGCTTTCGAAAGTCCGACAAGTTCGAACGCTTTTACCATAAGCTCGGGGTTCTGGTTGCGGATGGAGCCCGAAGCGATCT
>CANEVG010000144.1 GCA_947442095.1 Sphingomonadaceae bacterium | reverse complement strand
TGCTCTGGATGGTGCGTTTCTGACGCATTATCGGCTTCAGTGTGTTTTTTATGCAATAAAATCAGTAGTATGAAATCAAAGCATAGCCAAAACCACCGGGGCTTGAAACCCAAATCCTGCCCTTATATCAATTATATCAACAGTTTAACGTTCAGGGACGGGCACTAGGTAGACGCCGTTCTATGGCAACAAGAGCGCAAAACACGGAAGACGTGTTCATGGGACGGTCCGCTGTGCAAATTCTTTCTGCGCCTCCATTTCCCCCTGCTGTATCCCGTCGCATGTCGTGTATCGGCGATCCTGTTTGCCCGTGCCTACCTCGTCGGATTACGAATGCGTTCTGCGAGAAACTCCGCAAAGGGCACGATGTTTTCGCGCACGCTCGCCTCTTCAAGAGCGCGCATGTAGTCATTGCGCGAGGTCACGGGGATCACTGTCCAGTCATAGCCACCGGCAGCCATCATGACATTCATGAGGAACCGGCCCATGCGGCCATTCCCGTCCATGTAGGGGTGGATGTAGACGAACATGAAGTGACCGAGGACGATCCGCACCGCGGGCTCCTGTTCCTGCATCAGCAATTCGAAGAACACGGGCATCGTGTCACGGACTGCCTCGACGTTCAAAGGGCGGTGCTGTGACCCGCGAATATAGACCTGACCATTGCGGTAGCCCGCAAGGTTCTCGGGTCGCACCAATCCTGCCTCGACACCTGGGCCGAACATCTGGCGATACCAGGAGGCATGGTCGTCATCGACCACCTTGCCCGCATTATCACCCTTGAGGACGCGCTCGACGCTCTTTCGCACTTCTTGAAAACACAGATGGTATCCGCGCGCCGCCATGGCATCCATCTGCTGGCGATCGGTTTCGCTCTTGTCGGGATTCCAGCTTCCGCGGCGCACCCGCTCGATCAGATCAGGTGTGACGCGATACCCTTCGATCGACAGTGAGTGATAGGCGTCGGTGACGTAGATGTCATCGACTGCCCCCAGATAGGCATCAATGTCATTGCGCCGAGCGGCGGGCGCGGGAAGCTTGCCGATAATGTCCTTGCGCATCGTGTTCCACATCAGCCGAATGCGATGCGCATAAGGCGAGGGCTCGCGTGTGAAGGTATAGCCCTCCAACTGCCCTTCGAACGGGTCGGTTTCGCGCACCGTATGGCCTGCCGCTTTCATGGCGCCCATTATATCGTCCGCGACACGGTCGGCGCCGATATTGCGAAACGCGCCAGCGATCCGGCCAGCAATGGCGGTATGGCCACCTGCGAGGAGACGCGCGAGGATCGGCCCTGCGTCGCGTTGCATTGCCAGGAGCGCGCGCGCATCGGTCGGATGGTTGACGTAGAAATTGGCGGACGCGGCGACGAACGCCGCATCAAGTTTGTACATCCGCATGCCATCGAGAACGGCGATATCGTCATCCGCTGGTAAGGCTTGGCGGACATCGAGGAGCGATGTGTCATGGAGGAGCTGCACGGGGCGATTGCTTGCGCCGTTGGCGCGAACCAGCAGCTGGCTCGGCACCGACCAGTTTCCTGCATGCAGCAGCAGCGACTGATCCGCTGAGAGGCACCATTCGGTGCCGAAGCGTTCGGTCAGGTACTCTGAGCAGAAGCCCCAGAATGATGCATACCAGGCCGTGCTTTCGCCGCGTCCCTCTTCAGGTCGCGAAACGATGTACCAGCCCTTCATGACTTCCTTCAAAAAGCCGTTCCGGACCAGGCGCTCACGATCCGTGCGGCTGATATCGCGTGAACGCACGCATGTACGACCCCCGCGCTGGAATTGCTCCAGCGCTTCCAGGGAGTTTGCGAGTTTCTCGGCAGGGGAGGCCATTGCGGTCACGCTTTCGGATGGAAATTTTTCTCGTATTTTATGCTGTGCAAGATTTCGTATTTTGTGTCGAGAAAAATACCGTATATCGCGCTGCAAAATTTATCGCGTTTTCCGCCGATAGGAAAGCTGCGAAATTCCGCTCTCTGTTTAGCGTTCGGAAAATCCGCCAAAATAGCCATTCTGCACCAGGGCCTCGAGATAGGGGCGCATGATCTTCCATGCTCCGCAGTCCTTCGCTGCCTGTGCAATCTCGGCAGGCGTTGCCTTGCGCTGCTCGATCGCGCTGCGCAGGCTTTCGATGGCCACGGAGCGATCAACAAGCCGTGCGTTTCGAAATGCGTCTGCCAGCGCTTTGGCGATAGAGTAGATCGCCACCCCGATCCCGGCGATGGTGTGGTGCTCGATTCCATAGCCGAGGTAGGGCTCGCGAAGGCGGACGATACGCACCTTCGGATACTCGACCTTCGGTGCCCAGTCCTTGGCACCGATGGCCACCCAGACCTGACGTGGCATCTGATGTAGCGCGACGATTACGGAGTCCGGTCGGCGACAATTATGATGGCCGGCGCATTGCCTCATCAGAACTGCTCCTGAAGGTTAAGGCAACACGTAGGCGGGCGTCACCCGCCGAGAGGCGCGAACAAATCCTGCAACGTCACCTCGTCCAACAGCATATGGGCTTTGTCGCTCTCAGCTTCGAAAAGGGCATCCGCCAGGGCCTGCTTGCGCTTCTGCATTTCGAGCATTCTCTCCTCCACTGTGCCTGCTGCCACCAGACGATGGACAAAGACCGGCTTGTTCTGGCCAATTCGGTGGGTCCGGTCCATAGCTTGGCGCTCGACTGCCGGGTTCCACCAGGGATCATAAAGAATCACGGTGTCGGCTTCCGTAAGCGTTAGTCCGACCCCGCCCGCCTTGAGGCTGAGGAGAAACACCTGCGCCTCTCCCTTTGCGAACGCATCGAGTACCGAAGCGCGATTTCTCGTCTGTCCGGTCAGCGACAGGTACGCGATCCTTGCCTCTGTGAGGTCGCGCTCGATCAGACGCAGCATTTCCACGAATTGCGAGAAGATCAGTACTCGGCGACCTTCCGCGACCAGTTCACCCACAAGTTCGCGCAGCCTTGCGCGTTTTGCACTCTCAGTTACGGACTTTGCGGCCTCGGTCTTGACTAAGGCCGGATCACAGCAGACCTGTCGCAGCTTAAGGAGTGCGTCGAGCACTGTTATGCGGGAAGCCGCGAGTCCCTTCGTGCTGATGGCCTCACGCACGCGGGCATCCATGACACAGCGCACTGTCTCATAGAGTGCCTGCTGCGGCTTGGGCAGTTCCACCAACTCGAGTATCTCGGTCTTGGGTGGCAGTTCTGCTGCGACCTGTTCCTTGGTCCGACGCAACAGGAACAGCCGCAAGCGTCGATTGAGGCGTGCTTGCGCGCTGGCATCTCCATGTTTTTCAATGGGTGTTCGGAAAAGTGCTTGAAACTGCTTGCGATCTCCGATGAGCCCCGGGTTGACCCAATCCATGAGCGTCCAGAGATCCTGAAGCGAGTTTTCGAGGGGGGTGCCGGTTAGCGCAAGACGCCCCTTGGCCGGAATTTCGCGCAGGGTTTTGGCCATTTGCGAGGCTGGGTTCTTGAGGGTCTGAGCCTCATCAAGAATGACCAGGGGCCAATCATGCGCAGCCAGCCATTCGCGATCTCGGGCAAGCAGGGGATAGGTTGTAACGACCAGATCGGCTTGTAATGCAGCTAAGCGGTAAGTGGCACGGTCGTTGCCGTGCAAGACCACCAGATGCAGGTCGGGCGTGAATTGTTCGGCTTGACTTCGCCAGGTGTGCACAAGGCTGGTAGGGACGATCAGCAGCACCGGGCCTTGCACTTCAGCTTCTCGCCGTGCCTGCAGGAGCGCGAGTGTCTGAACCGTCTTGCCAAGCCCCATATCATCGGCAAGCACGCCTCCGAATCCCGCCTGAAGCAGCGCTGCCATCCAGGCACTGCCATAAGCCTGATAATCGCGCAGTTGCGCTCTTAGCCCGGCAGGTGATGAAAAAGTCTCGACCTGAGTGAGAGCGTGAATGCTTCGCGCCAGTGGCAGAATTCCGGCACGGTCGGAAAAGCGCACATCGCTACCGGCAAGTGCTTCTTCAGCCAGTCTGACAAGCCCGGCATCCGAAGGGTGCATCGCACCCAGCTCGACATGGTGCGAAAGGAACATGTGGAGCAGAGCCGCAAGCGGGCTGAGGTCCACCGCGACATAGCCCTGCTTGCCATAGTTAAGGTAAACGGGCTGGCTGGCGAGGTGCTGGGCCAGGGCCTCCACATCCGGCAGGTGATCCAAATCCTCTCGGTACTGCTGCAGAAATGCGGCAATCAAAGGCGCAACATCTATGGCTTTGCCGCCGATCTCCGCCTGGAAGCCAAGAGAGAACCAGGCATTTCCCTGAAATGCTTCGCCTGGGGAATTCAGTGTTGTGATCGACAGCGAGGCAGTTTTCTCGCTGAGACGATAAGGCCATTTGCGACCCTCAACTATGTCCCATCCCTCCTCGCGCAATGCCGGGACCACCTGGAATGCGAAATCAATCGCATCATCGAGACGGGAAACATCCATCAGACAGGTGCTGAGCTCGCCATCGGCGAAGACCAGGTCACAGTCCATCATGCGTTCGCTTGGCCAATGCGATTCGAGCTCTTCCACCGGGATCGCACCGGCTTCCATGAGCCGTAGCAGGCAGGATTCCTCCCACTCGTAGTCGCGAAGCAGCGTGACCACCTCACCAGCATGCAAGATACGTGGATCGGGGCCAAGTGCGGAAACCTCCTGTCCCTCGTAAACAAACCCGAGGGTCAGGGTTGGCAGTTGCAACGAACCGCCCCACCGGTGCGAACTCTCCCGCGCTGTTTCCGTGCTCAGTATAAGCCGGGCATGGCGGGCCTTGGGTGGACGCGTCATATGGCGAATGGTGTGCGGCCGCGGCAAGACGAGGTCGGCCATACGATCAGGCAGTGCAGCGCCGAGCACATCTGCGTGATCGGCTGAAACCAGTGGCGCTGTTTCGACCAGTCGCAAAGTCTCCAGTTTCACTGGCTGAGCGAGCACACCGATGCGGCCTGCAACATCATCAATCCAGAATGTGGCTCCTTCGAACCCTCGCAATTGCAGGGCCGTGCCCGACGGATCCACAAATACCAGCTGTTGATTTCCATCCAGTACGACACGCCAATCCAGCCTGACGTCGTGCCGGTCATCAGACCAAGCGAGACACGCTTCCGGCGAAGCTTCATGGAGCACCCGACCCGTCTCACAAAGCCGTCGGATCAAGCTAATCGCCTGCTCGCCTTTGGGGAGCAGAAGGTCTGGCAAGACCATGCCATAGCCGTAGCCATAGCGCGCGTCCCAGATTCTTGTCTGCGCCAGCGCAGGGATCAATTCGAGATCAACCGGACGGATGAAGCCGGGAACAACATTGCCGCGAATGGCACTGAGCACATCATAACGGCGCATGCTCTTGTTCAGCGTGTCGACTGCCGCTGCCATGCGCCCCTTGTAGATATCCACCCGAAACTGCACGCCAATGGGCTCGAGAACATAAAGCAGGCGGTCTTTGATGTTTTGCGGATATTCTTCGGGCCTGTCAGGTATCTGCGCGGCAGCTGTCGCACTTTGACTGACCCGGGATAGCCAGGCCTCAACTGGTGCGGCCAGACTGACGGCATCTTTGCGCTGCGCCCCGGCGTGGTAAATCAGGGCTGCGGCAACATGTTTACAATTATGGCCTATCGGGCAAGAACAAGCACCGAATACAGCATCTCCATGCAAGGCGATGTGCTGATTATAGACTTGGCCGCGCCCGTTCGAGATGCGACTTTCAACGGCGCCGCCTGGATGGGTCTCGACCCTGACTACCAGCCCGCGATCAACGTAATCGTGGGCGCGTTGCAGTGTCGATGAATCAAAATGATCGCTCAATCGGATACCCATGCGCTATCATTGTCCGGGCCGAGGCAAGGCGCAATGCCTCGCCTAGCGATTTTGTAACGGTTGCTGGCTTGCCTCAGCATCCACAGGATCTGCGGCGTGCGGATTTCAGAAGTTCTGGACAGCTGGTACGCAAAGTCGCGGACAAGTGTCGCGACATGGCCCTCGTAGCTGAAGGGGAGCAGGGTCATTTCTTCAATCCTCGCCTTGAAGGCGCCGCGTTAGTCCTTTGGCGGCGGTCGGATCAGCTCACCTCTCGAAAGTACGCGGGCCTGTGTGAATGCCTCGAACTGGTCCTGGACACTGTCGCTGAACGGCATGGCGCGAACCGGCATGGCGCATGTTGCCCAAGCACCAGTCTCACTGGTGCCTCGCTTATTTTGACGACTGGCGGGACAGCAGCCATCTGACGACGATCAACCATCTTCTGGCGATGACAGCACGCCAGCAGGTTGGCCGGGAGGCGAGCCCAACGGCGGGGATCATCGAGAGCCAGTCGATCAAAATGACGGAAAGCGGAGGCATTGCAGGGTACGACGCGGGAAAGAAGGTCAAGGGGCGCAAGCGGCACCTCCTCACCGACACCTTAGGATTTCCGATCTTCATCCTTGTCCATGCCGCCGACATTCAGGATCGTGATGGCGCACCCGATGTCCTCAAAGCCATCCGCTTACGGTTCCCCTGGCTGCGTCATGTCTTCGCCGATGGCGGCTATGCAGGAAACAAACTCAAGGATGCAATCAAGGGGCATGGCAAGTAAAAACTCGAAATGATCAAGCGGCCGGATACCGCCAGAGGCTTCGAGATCTTACCCCGCCGCTGGGTGGTCGAACGCACATTCGCATGGCTGGGCCGGCGCCGCCGTCTGGCCAAATACTGGGAGCAATCCACCGAAAGCTCCTCCGCATGGGCTACCGTCGCTAGTGTCCGTGTGCTCACCCGCAGAATCGCAACGCTCTCAAATCAGGTCGCAATCAAAAATACTCCGATCCAGAACAGGACGCCAAACGTCGATCCGACTATGACGGAGGCGATTGCCTGCGGGCTTACGCGATCGTCAAAGCGATCAACTTCAGAACGAGTTTCCGACATACCGACCCTTCGATATTATTTTTTGTTGTCGACAAATGCATCACGGTTGGCCGCAATTCAAGCCCTCCGGTTCAAAATTGTTAACCATATTCATTAGTATCTCGGCGACTTGTTCGCACCCGCACAAATATGCTTGATTTCGCACTCGCACAACAATGGCTCGCGTTAAGCGTAGTGTGACTGTAGCTAAGGGTTATAGGTCGTCCGCACTCAATAATTTCATTGGTAAATCAGTAGTTTACAGGGATCAACTTCCCTCGGAAGTCTATTGTTTGATGCGCCTCATGGCATCGGGCAATCCGCGCGCGATCGATTGGAAGCAGCGCAGCAATCGACGTATTTTGGATGTTTGGTCCCGGGATTTGGTGAGTGGGGTCTGACATAAATTGATGGTGTTCTCGCAGCCATGCTTTTCAGATGGCGTCGTATGGTGGCAGAGCATTAAGACACAACAAGCCTGCCGACGCGGCCGTTCAAACCGCGCGGCAAGGGCAAGATGGAGGGGGCGGTCCTGATCGCGGAAAGGTGGATCATCGCCCGGCTGCGCAATTGGCAGTTCTTCGACCTGGCGGCGCTCAATGCCGAGATCACCGGACTGCTCGAACTGATCAACAGCAAGACGACGCGGCGTGTTGGGCGCTCGCGCCGCGAGATGTTCGAGCAGATCGAGCGCGTCGCGCTCAAGCCGCTACCGGTCGGACGGTTAGAATCCGCGGAATGGAAGGCCGCGGAGCATGAAGTTCTCTTTCTTCGGATTGATTCCCAGGCGCATGAATACGACCGGGATTGGTGGCCATTTCTATCACCGGTTCTGCGCCTGACCGCACCCCGCAGTCGGGGACAGAAAGAAAGGCTTCCGGCAAAAGGGGAATAGGAAGGGCAAGCTGCGGCAGGCGTTCCACTTTCCGGCTTTGCCCTCCGTTTTTAGCTCACCGTTTGTCTGTCGCGGACCGGCGCGGTGGCGACATCTGACCGATCGGCCAGCGTACATTTGGAAGCGTTTCCGGGAACGCCCAATTGCGCTATTTTTTTGAAGGGCCAGATACCAGCAGCGCTGGCGGTTGGTTGTTGATTGCTTGAGAAGCAAGGAAGAATTTGTACGGCTGAAAAGCTGGACCGCCATACTCACCTAAGAATAATCCATTTAATTCAACGCCAAAGGCTATGGTGTCGGCAAATCGGGGCAATTCCACGGTGAAAAACCTACCGCCTGAAGCAGCGTTCAATCCTCATCCTGGGCGTGTTGGGATCACCGTACAGAGGTTCAAATCTCAGCTTGATGGGCCGTATATCTAGCACCAAAACTCCTGCCGCAACGCCAGAAGGGTAGCGTTAGCCAGGCCCGTGTTAGCCCACCGAAATGCAGA
>CANEVG010000143.1 GCA_947442095.1 Sphingomonadaceae bacterium | reverse complement strand
CCGACCGCGTCCGCTCGATTGCCGAGGCCAGGATGGTGCCAGTGAGCGAAGTGCGCGGCCCCGAAGGCCCCCCAAGCCGCGCGCTGGTCGCCACCGGCAAGTTGGCTGATTTCCGCTGCTGCTTTGCCCTAATTGCCGACCACGGCGAGAGCGTGGTGCTCGATCCGGCCGCGGCCGAGAAGCTCGGGGTCAGCACGGGCGATACGGTCTGGCACGTGCCGCGCTGAAGGAACACAAGATGAGCAATCTGGTGGAGATCAACTTCGACGGCATCGTTGGCCCCAGCCACAACTATGCGGGCCTCAGCCTTGGCAATCTGGCCTCCGCCAAGCACGGCGGCAGCGTTTCCTATCCCCGCGCCGCCGCGCTTCAGGGGCTGGGCAAGATGCGCCACAACATGGGCCTCGGCCTCACGCAAGGGCTGCTGTGCCCACTGCCGCGTCCGAACCACGGCTTGCTCGCAGCGCTTGGACTGGGCCAGCCAGCGGATGAAACCGAGCGCCGCCTGCGCGCAGCGGCATGGTCGGCCAGTTCGATGTGGTCCGCCAATGCCGCCACCGTCTCGCCCGCGCCCGACACGGCGGATGGACGCTGCCATCTGACCGCCGCAAACCTCGTCACCATGCCGCACCGCGCGCAGGAATGGCCAGATACGGTGCGCCAGTTGCGCCTCGCCTTTGCCGATACCACGCACTTTGCGGTGCACGACGCCGTGCCCGCCTGCTTTGGCGATGAAGGCGCGGCCAACCACATGCGCATGGGCACCAGCCATGCCGCGCCGGGCCTCGAGATCTTCGTCTACGGCCGAACCGGCGGCGCATTCCCCGCACGCCAGCACGAGCAGGCCAGCCGCGCGGTCGCGCGCCTTCACGGGCTCGATCCGGCCCGCTGCCTGTTTGTGGAGCAATCGCCTGACGCCATCGCGGCAGGCGCGTTTCACAACGATGTGGTCGCCGTCGCCAACGAGCGCGTGCTGTTCACGCATGAACAGGCCTTCGCCGATCCCGAAGGCACCTATGCCGCGATCCGCACCGCGCTGCCGGGGGCGGAGATCGTAGTGGTGCCCGCCAGCGCGGTCAGCCTGGCTGATGCTGTCGCAAGCTATCTGTTCAATGCGCAGTTGCTCACGCTGCCGACCGGCGAAATGGCCCTCGTAATCCCGCTAGAAGCGTGGGAGCATCCCGCCGTGCGCGCCTGGCTTGATGGGATGCTGGCTTCCAATGGCCCGATCCGCCGCGTGCTGCCCGTTGATGTGCGCCAATCGATGGCCAATGGCGGCGGCCCCGCCTGCCTGCGCCTGCGCATTGTCGCCGATCCTGCCACCATCGATCCGCGCTTTCTGCTAAGCGATGCCCGGGCCGATGCGCTCGAAAAGGTGATCACGGACCACTGGCCGCAGCAGATCAATCCGGGTGAGATTGGCAGCGATGCACTGGCCAGAATGGTTATCAGCGCCCGCGCCGCGCTGCTCGAGGCATTGGACCTTGGCGAGTTGGCCTGAATCGGCACACCGCCTATTAACCCGGGCTTTACCCTGGCCTGTCGTCCTGCTTTACACATCGCAAAGGCGATGCTGCCGACGAGTCAACAATTGCTCAACTGGCACGATGGTTGCGAAGAGGTTTGCTGATGAAAGAGAAAGCCTCCCTGATGCGCAAGTTCAGCCGCCTATTCGTGATCAAGAACCGGTTCGAGGCCTGTGCGATCATCTACGCGCTGGCGCTGGGGGCTTCCGAGCGCGGCTCGGTCTACCTCACGCAGTATCCGGGCTTCGGCGGCAAGCTGCTGTTTCTGGCCTGCTGCCTCGCCGTGTTCATGGCTGGCGCCAAGATTATGGACGCAATGAAGTATGAGCGCGAGGCCAAGGCCGCCGCGCTGCAGGTTGCGAGCAACGCGCGAGCCTGACTTTCGCGGAAGACATGAAGGTTGGGGTTCTGCTGCCCGGCCCCGAGCTTAGCGTTTTCGGGGGTCCGGGCTCAATCGCTGTGCAAAATTGGGTGGGGGGTTCTGTTGCCCGGCCCCCCCGGGCCGCTGAATTCCCTTCTGTTGCCCGGTGGGTTCAACCGCGCTTTAGCTTTGTAAGATCAGGCCGTGAGGCCGTCAGATTACGCCGCGAGAGCGAGTGCTTCGTTGTCGTTGGCACTTGTGGGTTTTGAGCCTTGAACGGGTTACTCAGCCCGGGCAAAAATAGCGCTTTTCAACACACGTCGATCCTAGTTCGGCCCCAACATCACCCCTGCGACAACAGGGCCCGGCCAAAAGTCCGGTGGTGGTGGTGGAGCCGCCGGGTACCGCCCCCGGGTCCGCTGCGCCTATTGCACGCCACAATTTATCACCATAGCCGGACGAAACCGGCAAAGATGATATAGGCGCAGGGGATACAAAAGGGAAGGGGCGCGCCCCTCCCCCTTTTGCTGCAAGTCAACCGCGTTTCAAAGCATCGCGGATTTCGATCAGAAGATCGACCTCGCTGGGGCTAGCCGGGGCTGCCGGAGCCTCCGGCTTCGCCGGCATCATCTTGTTGGCCGAGCGCACGATCTGGAAGATCACGAATGCCATCAGCAGGAAGCTGATGATCGCGGTGATGAACGCGCCGTAGCCCAGCATCGCCACGCCGGCTGTCTTGAGTGCGGCGTAGTCGGTCAGCGAACCCGTGTAGCTTTCGGGAATGGTCCCCAAAACGATGAACTTGCTGGAGAAATCAACGCCACCAGTCGCAGCGCCGATCACTGGCATGATCAGGTCTTCAGTCAAAGACGTGACAACTTTACCAAATGCCGCACCAATGATCACACCGACTGCAAGATCAAGCACGTTTCCGCGCGCCACGAAATCCCGGAATTCGCTCATCATACCCATCAGTGTACACTCCCCATATTGTTGACCATGCAAACATCTTTGCCATCGGCCAACCTTTGCAACAAGGGCCGCCCAAGATTTTACAAATCGCGGGCACCTTGAACAGACCCCGCGACCCGCTACATTCAACCCATCACACAGTCCGAGCCATCCCATGACGGGACGTGCCGGGCCACCGAGGGAACCAAACGTCCATGGCCGCTTCCATGTTTGCCCGCCTTACCCGCTTTGCTTTTGTGGCCGCTGCCGCTGCGGGCCTTGCCAGCTGCGGGTTCAACACGATCCCCGCTTCGGAAGAGGCCGCCAAGGCCAAGTGGGCCGATGTGCAGAACCAATATCAGCGACGCGCCGATTTGGTGCCCAATCTCGTCGCCACAGTGAAAGGTTATGCCAAGCAGGAGCAGGACACGCTGGTGAAAGTGACCGAGGCGCGCGCCAAGGCCACATCGATCCAGGTTTCCGCGGCTGACGTGACCGACCCGGACAAGATCGCCGCCTACCAGGCCGCGCAGGGCCAGCTCAGCCAGGGTCTGGGCCGCCTGCTCGCATCGGTTGAGGCCTATCCGGACCTCAAATCGAACCAGAACTTCCTCGCGCTGCAAAGCCAGCTGGAAGGCACGGAGAACCGCATCGCCGTGGCACGGCGCGATTACAACGAGGCGGTTCAGGCCTACAACACCACGATCCGCACCTTCCCCGCGATCATCGGCGCGAAGGTGATTTACGGCGCGAAGCCGATGGTGCCCTTTGCCGCAACGACGCCCGGCGCCGATACCGCGCCGGCGGTGAGCTTTGAGGGGCCTGCCGCGCCGGCGGCGGCTCCGGCCAACGACAACGCGGAAGCCCCGGCCGGCAAGGCAGCCGGCCAGTAAGGCCTTGTTGATGCGCCGCCTCGGGTTTGCGCTCGCTCTTGCCCTTGCCGCGCTAGCGGCGGCATGCGGCACGGGCAGCGCGGCCCAATCCCAAGTGGCGGCGCAGCCGCAGGCTCGGCTTGCCTTGACAGGGCGAGTGGTCGACAACGCCAGAGCTCTCCCGCAGACCAAGCGCAAAAGTCTGGAGCAGCGTCTGGAATCGCTGGAGCGGAGAGCGGGGCTACAAATGGCGATCGTCACCGTGTCCGACCTCAAGGGCAGGACGATTGAGGCTTTCGGGCGGGTGCTCGGCAATGGTTGGGGCATCGGCGACAAGGCCCGCGATGACGGCGTCCTGCTCATCGTCGCCCCGCACGAGCGCAAGACCCGGATCGAAGTCGGCAAAGGCCTTGAAAGCAAACTCGCGAATGCGCTGTCGCAACACATCATCGACACGGACATGATACCGCATTTCAAGGCAAACGAGTTTGAAGACGGAATCGAAGCAGGCCAGGATCGGATCATTGGTGTTCTGACCTTGCACCCAACACGGACGTGAACGCGCACATGCGACTGCATCGATGGATCCTGCCAGCAGCCCTGCTGGCGCTGCTGGCGTTCTTCACCAGCCCCGCCATGGCGCAAACTTTCCCCAAGCTCACCGGCCGCGTGGTCGATGAGGCGCACTTGCTCTCGCCCGAGCAGGCGGCGGCGATCGATGCCAAGCTTGCCGCGCTCGAAACGCAGTCGCAGCGGCAAATGGTCGTGGTCACGCTGCCCAGCCTCGAAGGCTACGAGATTGAGGACTATGGTTACCGGCTCGGCCGCGCCTGGGGCATTGGCGACAAGCAGCGCAACGACGGCCTGCTGCTGATCATAGCGCCAAACGAACGCAAAGTGCGGATCGAGGCAGGCTATGGCCTCGAAGGCATCGTGACCGACGCGCTCTCCAGCGTGATCATCCAGCGCGAAGTGGTGCCGCGATTCAAGGCGGGCGACTATGCGGGCGGGATCGCGGCTGCGACCGACCAGATCATTGCGCAGCTGCAACTGCCCGAGGACGAGGCCCGCAAGATCGCGGGTGCGGCCAAAACGAAGGCCAAGGCACCGCGATTCGATATGGGCACGGTAATTTTCCTGCTTATCTTTTTCTTCTTCTTCGTCCTGCCCTTCATTCGCGCCATGCGCGGCGGCGGGCGGCGCTATGGCAGCGCGCCCGGCGTGATGATCTTCCCAACCGGCGGCTGGGGCGGTGGTGGCTCCGATTGGGGCGGCGGTGGCGGCGGCTGGGGCGGCGGCGGCGGTTTCTCGGGCGGCGGCGGCAGCTTCGGCGGCGGCGGCTCTTCAGGGAGTTGGTGACATGCTGACCGACACCGACCGCTGGAAAATTGCCGATGCCGTGGCCGCAGCCGAACAGGCCAGCGCAGGCGAAATCGTCACGATCATTACCCCCCAGTCCGACACGTACCGTGATGTGGGGCTTGCTTGGGCGATCACCGTGGCTTTCGTTGCGCTCGCCGCACTCGAACTCGCGCCTGCCTACTACCTCAGCCTGGTAGACCGGGCCTTTGGCCTGTGGGGCCATGCTTGGAAGCCGCAGGCCGTGCTGGGTATCGCACTCTCCGCTGCGGTGATCGCGCTTCTGGCCATGGGACTGCTCATGGAGTGGCGGCCGCTGCGCCTCCAGCTCACGCCAGCCCCGATCAAGCATGCCCGCGTCCATGCCCGCGCGCTCACGTGCTTCCGCGTCGGCGCGCAGGCGCGCACCACCGGGCACACGGGCATCCTGATCTATCTCTCGATGGCCGAGCACCGAGCCGAAATCATCGCGGATGAGGCGATTGCCAGCAAGGTTACCCCCGAAGTCTGGGGCGATGCCATGCAGGCGCTGCTCGCCGAAATCCGCAAGGGCCAAGTGGGCGACGGCATGGTCGCCGCGATCCGGAAGGTCGGCGCAGTGCTCGCCGAGCATCTGCCCCGCGCGGCAGATGACCAGAACGAACTGCCAGACCGGGTGATCGAAGTATGAGTCTTGAAGACGAATACCGCGACGATCCCGAAGTGACCCAATGGCAAGGCCGCTTCATCACCGCGAAAACGCGGGGGCGCTGGGAATACGTGAGCCGCGCCCGCGGCATCAAGGCAGCGGTAATCCTCGCGATCACGCCCGAGGACGAGGTCGTGCTGGTCGAGCAGTTTCGCATTCCGCTGGGCAAGCCCTGCATCGAGCTGCCTGCAGGTCTGATCGGCGACGATGATGGCGGCGAAGGTGAAGAGGCAGCCATGGCAGCAACCCGCGAGCTGGAGGAAGAGACCGGCTACCGGGCCGCGCGCATGGAGGATCTGGGCGAGTTCTATTCCAGCCCCGGCATGGTCAGCGAGGCCTTCACGCTGTTCCGTGCCTTTGACCTGACACGCGTTTCGGAAGGCGGCGGGATTGAGGGCGAAGGCATCACCGTCCACCATGTGCCGCGCGCCAGGATCGCGGACTTCATCGCGGCAAAGCGTGCCGAGGGCTATGGCATCGACACGCGGATGCTGATGTTGCTAAGCCCTTCTTGGCTGTAAACCGGCCTGGCAATAAACAAAGACAAGAGGATCGCAGGCATGGGCAGGGTTTCGGGCAAGCTGGCGCTGGTGACCGGCGCGGCACAAGGGCTGGGTGCGGCGCATGCGCAGCTGCTGGCACGTGAAGGTGCGCGGGTGCTGCTCACCGACATTCAAGGCGATGGCGCCGCCGCGCAGGCCGAGGCGATCAACGCAGAACTCGGTGCTGGCACCGCAATTGCGATGCGCCATGACGTCACCTCGCCCGAGGACTGGGACGCGGCCATCGCCATGGCGGCAGACAAGCTCGGCGGGCTTTCGGTGCTGGTCAACAACGCCGGTGTGGGCGTGCGCGGCGATATCGAGACCTGCACATTGGAAGACTGGCACCGCGGCTTTGCCATCAATGTCGATTCGGTGTTCCTTGGCTGCCAGAAGGCGCTGCCGCTGCTCAAGGACAACCAACCCGGCTCGATCGTCAACATCAGCTCGATCGCAGGCCTCATCGCCTCGCACACCATGCCCGGCTACAACGCGAGCAAGGCCGCAGTGTGGATGCTGACCAAGTCGGTCGCGCTCTATTGCGCCAAGAAGGGGTGGGATATCCGCTGCAATTCGGTCCACCCGACGTTTGTCGATACGCCGATCCTCGACGGCATCAGCGCCAATGCGGGGATCGGGAAGGACGTGGTCATGGGCAAGCTCGCCCGCCAGATCCCGCTCGGCCGCGTGGGCGAGCCCATCGATATCGCCCAAGGCGTGCTCTACCTCGCCAGCGACGAGAGCCGCTTCATGACGGGCGCGGAGCTGAAGCTCGACGGCGGCATTTCGGCAATGTGAGCGCGCGGCCCCTGCCGCTTGCCCAAGACTGACATGACATGATCGATCTGCCGGTCTTCGGCCTCATCCTGCTCGCGGCTGCGCTCCACGCGAGCTGGAACGCGTTTCTGAAGGGCAGCAGCGACACGTTGCTCTCCACCACATTGGTGATGGGCGGCGCGGCACTGATCGCGGTGCTCGCCTTGCCGTTCCTGCCAGTGCCAGCGCGGGCAAGCTGGCCCTACCTTGCGGTTTCGGCGTTGCTGCAGGCGGGCTATCTCGCGCTGCTGGTGCGGATCTACCGCGTGGTGGACATGAGCCTGGCCTATCCGCTGATGCGCGGCTGCGCGCCGCTGGCGGTAGCGCTGGTAAGCCGCCTTTGGCTGGGCGAAGTGCTGCCGGGCCTTGCATGGATCGGCGTTGTCAGCATCAGTCTGGGCATTCTGGCGATGGCTGCTGGTGCGCGCGGGACGCTCGGCCCAGCCGGTCAAGCTGCCGTGCTCACCAATGCTGCGCTTATCGCCGCCTACACGCTAATTGATGGTGTGGGCGCGCGGTTGTCGGGCACTCCGGCCGCCTACACGCTGTGGCTTTCCTTGCTCACGGGCGCGGCCCTGGTAGCTTGGGCGATCACGTCGCGTGGCGGGGCATTGATCAGCTACGCGCGCCGCAATTGGCTCATCGGGCTGATCGGCGGTCTGGGCACGATCGTCTCCTACACCATCGCGCTCTGGGCGATGACCATGGCACCGATCGCGCTGGTTGCGGCGCTGCGCGAAACCTCGATCCTGTTTGCCACCGCAATCGCGGCGCTGGTTCTGCGCGAACCGGTCAGCCGCGTTCGCGTGGCAGCCGCGTGCATCATTGCCGCCGGGGCGATGCTGCTGCGGCTGGCCTGAGGCCGCCACTTAGCGGCCTCAGGGGTGGATCGAATCAGGCGTTCGGATTCGGTGCGAAGGCGCAGATCTTGTTGCCGTCAGTATCGCGCAGATAGGCGCCATACTGCTTGCCCGGAGCGCTTTCGCGCACGCCCGGAGGGCCTTCGCAGGTGCCGCCGTTGGCGAGGCCGGCGGCGTGGAAGGCATCGACTTCGGCAAAGGTCTTGGCGGCAAAACCCTGCGTGAAGCCGTTCGACCAGGTGTGCGGCTCGCCGTTTGCGGGCTTGGTCACCATCAGCGCACCAGCGGCAGAGGGGAACAGCGTGCCATGCGGCAGCGGCACGGCCTGATGGCCGAGCGCGCCCAT
>CANEVG010000142.1 GCA_947442095.1 Sphingomonadaceae bacterium | reverse complement strand
CCTATGTTGAGGACATCGCTGAAGGGGTGATCCGCGCATCCGATGCCGTCGCCGCGCCGGACCCATCTTGGAACCCGGCCAACGCTGATATCGGCACCTCGAACGCGCCCTATCGGGTCTTCAATATCGGCAACAGCACCTCGGTGCCACTCCTTGGTTACATCGAGGCAATCGAGGACGCGCTCGGCGCGAAGGCGATCAAAGAATACCTTCCCTTACAGCCCGGCGATGTGCCCGATACCTGGGCCGATGCTGGCAGACTGGAAGCGGCGGTCGGTTACCGGCCGACAACTCCGGTAAAGACCGGTGTGAAAGCATTCGTAGATTGGTATCGCGACTACTATCAGGTGTAACCCGCTCGCCGCCCTCGACCTGAGTTGGCAAGACCAAGCTAATGCGCTAGGCCAACTTAGACCGGGTGAGGAAAAAGAATAATGTGCGGCATTGCCGGCTACTTCTCACTCAGGGATCGCGGCGTCCGCCCCGACAGCGATGAGCGTCTAAGCCGTCAGATAGGAACGATTAGGCATCGCGGTCCCGACGCATTGCAGACATGGACCGGCCCGGGCGTCGGACTTGCGCATGCGCGGCTGGCAGTCATCGATCTGTCGACCAAGGCCCATCAGCCGATGCTCACGAATGAGGGAGCGCTCGCCATCGTAATGAACGGCGAGATCTACAATTTCCAGGAGTTGCGCGAAGATCTGCGCGCTTTCGGTCATGTCTTCCGCACTAGCTCTGACACGGAGGTGATCCTGCATGGCTATCGCCAGTGGGGCGCCGATGTAGTGCACAAGCTTCGCGGTATGTTTGCATATGCGCTCTACGATGCGCGCGAGGAGACGCTCATCCTGGCGCGCGACCGGATCGGCAAGAAGCCGTTGACTTACGCGATCGTCGACGATGTGCTGGTATTCGGTAGTGAGATCAAGTCGCTACTGGTGTGGCCGGGCATGAAGCGCGAGGCTGACCTCTCGGCTATCCATGATTACCTGACCTTTCAATATGTGCCCGCGCCAAAATCGGCTTTCGTGGGGGTCAGGAAGCTGCCGCCAGCCTCGATGCTGGTCATCCAGCGCCCCCGCATGGCCGAGCCGCAGCGCTATTTCAACTGGCCCGCCCCGGCGGAGGCTTTGCGCCGTCCAGGCGAGCAGCTGATCGAGGAGCTTCGCGCACATCTTCGTGAGGCCGTACGCCTGCGAATGATCGCAGACGTGCCACTTGGTGCCTTTCTCTCCGGCGGCGTGGACAGCTCGGCGATAGTTGCCTTCATGGCGATGCAATCTGACCAACCGGTGCGCACCTTCACCATAGGCTTTGACGAATCCCAGTATGACGAGCGCGCCTATGCGCGGACGGTCGCCGAGCGTTACGGTACTCGGCATGAGGAATTTGTGGTACGCGCGAGCGGGGCGGAGATCCTTGACGATCTCGTTTATCTCTACAACGAGCCCTATGCCGACTCCTCTGCGATCCCAAGTTATTTCGTCTCCAAGCTCGCCCGTGAGCACGTGACAGTTGCGTTAAATGGCGATGGCGGAGACGAGGCCTTTCTAGGATATACACGTTACCGCGCTTGCCGTCAGTTGGACGCACTCGATCGTGCCCTGCCGCGCCCACTCGGCAAAATGCTCGCCACGATGGCTTTCATCGCGCCTAGCGCTCTGGACCGATATAAACTGATCCGACATGGCCGCCAGGCTCTCATGCAGCTTTTCGAGCCGCGCTCACGCCGTTATGAAACTTTCATAGCCTACTTCAGTGATGCTGCTAAGACCCGGCTCTATTCCAGCAAAATGCGCGACTTCCTTGCCCGCTCCTCGATGGACGCGCTTGACCCGTACTTTGATGCCGCTCCGACCCTTGCCTGGGGTGCGCAATGGGCAGACCTGCATACCTATCTGCCGGACGACCTCCTAGTAAAAGTGGACGTCGCGACAATGGCCCACGGACTAGAGGGCCGCTCCCCCTTTCTGGACCAGGTGCTCCTATCCTGGGCATGCACTGTGCCGGAGGACCAGCGCTTCGGCGGCAAAGAGACGAAGTCGCTACTAAAGCAGGCCATGGAGCCTTATCTGCCGCATGACGTGCTCTACCGTCCCAAGATGGGTTTTGGCGTGCCGATTGATCATTGGTTGCGGACCCAGCTTAAGGAAGCCGTGTACGATCTACTCACCGGCGAGACGGCCCGCGCCCGTGGCCTGTTCGACATCGGCGAGGTGCGCGCGCTGCTCGACCGGCATATGGGCGGTGAGAACTGGGCGGGTCGAGTTTGGGCCCTTTTGATGCTCGAGTTGTGGTTCAGAATGTGGATTGACACCTCGTCCGCCCTATCTGATCCGCCTTACTCCACTTCCTGAAAACTGGAGGCCTGGACTTAGACTGACGTGCCCCCCTGAATGTATCCACTCAAACGGCGAGTCCTCTGCTTTGATGGCTGATGGTTACTATTCTTGAACACTAGTCTTCGAAAATCTGATGCAGAGACAAGCGCCGCGCCAGTTCCTCCGCCGTTTCCGGCTTTAAGTTGCGCCGGAAGTGGTCCGTATCCCGATACAACGGCTCGCCGTTCAGCGAGGAAAGGCAAGCACCCTCGTGCACACACAGGGCTCCTCCAAGCGAAAGGAAACGTAAATTCGGCCACCGCCCCGCAAGCTCGCGCATTACTGTATGGGAGGAGGCGTTTTCTCGCTCGAACCGAGAGGTCAAAATGACCTCATTTCGGCAGGTACGCCGCCGAAACCAAGTGTGACTCCCTACGGAGCACGAGGCTGGATCCACCTCTAGGGTTGCAGTGCCGCCAAGCAGCCAGACCCTTGCCCCAGCCTCGGCCAGCGCCGGCATGATTTCTTCAATACCCGTGCGGAGCAGCACATTGCCATCGTCCGGCAGGCGCGAAGCGGTGGATCTCAGCTCACCCAGCCTGGACCAGCTTGCGTTGAAAATGATACTGTGCGGTTTTTCGTTCCACAGAAGAAGCATAAGCTGTCGGCGCTTTTCGACGCAGAGTTCTTCGTAACCGGAGATATTGACCCGATGTCGGTAAACACCGCCACCAAGCTGAGGGGGGCAGTTGTTGATTAGGAGCACACTCGCGCCGTTCTGTGCAGCCGCGAGGTGAAGGAGCGGGGTGAGGTGCTCCGCCATGCTGTCGCCATATAGGATTGCGCGTTGACTAGCCGTGCTCCATGCAGCACCGAAACTACAGTAGGTTCGCCCCTCAAGAACTACCTCTGCTGGGCAGGGCCAGCGCCACATCACGTCGAGGTCGTAGTAGCGTCGTGCATCGTCAGGGAGGCGAGAGGGAAACCCATCATTCTTGACGACAACGAACCCCAGGGCGCAGAGAGCGCCTATTGTCGCTAAGCCAAGGCTGACCGTACGGGATGGGCTAAGCCCCCGACTACGGCGGAACGGCGTTTCCAAGTAGCGCCACGTAAGCCACGATAGGCCGATGGACAAGGCCATTAGGCCGCCCCTCTCGGATACGGACAGGGGGAAGCCATTGTTGAAGTGCATTGCAAGTACGAAAACCGGCCAGTGCCAAAGGTAAAGCGAATAGGACAGAAGACCAATTAGGCGCATCGGCGGAACGCTAAGCGCTTGCCCGACCAGGGTTGGCTCCCTGTAGGGGAGGATCAGGAGCGCCGCACCGATACAAGCAAATAGCGCGTTTGGCCCCGGGAAGCTCGTCGCCTCGTCGATCATCACGAAGCTCCAAGCGATCAAACCGGCGCCGATCAGCGCAAGGATGTTCGCCGTCCATTTGCCGAGAAACCGTATGGTGGGGATGAATACAAGTAGGGCACCAAGGCCCAGCTCCCAGGCCCGGGTCAATGGACCATAAAAAGCCCATTTTATGTCCGCATCGACATAATAGACACTTGCTGCGAAAGAGACCCCAATTAAGGTCAGCAGCATCGCGACGATAGCAAGGCGGGAATGCCGCGCATATACTGCCACAATGCCCAGAAGAAGGGGCCAGACGAGGTAGAATTGCTCTTCGACCCCAAGTGACCATGTGTGCAGCAGGGGCTGCGCCTTTGCCTCAGCATCGAAGTAGCCGGTATTGGCGTAGAAGAAGATGTTGCCGAAGCCCAGTGCTGCCGCGATTGCGGACTGCGCGACGCGTAAATACATGTCAGGGGTAAGCAAAACGCTGCCGGCGGCTAAAACAACGACCAGCACAGTGACGAGGGCGGGCAGAATGCGGCGGAACCGCCGGGCGTAAAAGCCCGCGATCGAGAACTCACCGCGGGACAACTCGCCCCATATAATGCTAGTGATCAGGTAACCAGAGATTACAAAGAAAATGTCAACACCGGTGAAGCCACCTGGAATTCCACCGACGCCATAATGAACCAACATCACGCTGATCACGGAGACTGCCCGCAGGCCGTCAATGTCCGCCCGATAGACAGGCGCGGGCTCTGGTCGGCCAGAGCCTCTTTGCCAAGGCGCGCTAGCGGTAGCGATGACTGCACCAAGGGTCTTTCGGGCAATCCACCCCGCCAAGGCTGCCACCGCCGCCACGAAAACGGCGAGGCCCGCTAGCCATGGGCCTGTCGGCTTGAATGGGATCCTAACCTCGTAGACGCGGCCATTCGTTCTGGGATCGTCGCCGGCAGGTGTCGAAAACAAGATGTAACCGGCCCAGTGAGAGTACCGCCCACCCCCTTTTTCAGCCAATTCCGCGTGGTTCGAGTGAGCTGACCCCAGTAAACGACCATCTTCAAGCAGATCAAGACCCGAGCAATTTGGCTGCTCGTTGCTATCTGCGCAGAAGGTTATCAGCGACGATGCTTCGATTGGAAGGCGGTACACGAAAGTCCTGCCTTGACCCGCTTGAATGAGCGCGGGCTCGACAGGAAAGGCGACGCGGTACCCCGCGTAAGAAGGCGAGGCAACAAAAGCGATAATAGCCAGCGCGGCCAGGGAAAGCAGGAATACGGTTACCGCTATCAGCCGATGTCTGCGACAGAGCCATTTGTAAACATGAAGCATCATACGCAAACACCCGCTCCTCCCTCATTAGCGGGGACGATACCTGGGCTACACCCTAGCTGCAGCGGTGCCATCACTGCCTCCACTTCCCGTTGAGAACAGATTAGAAAAGATCTAGTCTGCTCTACACAAGGTTCAAAATGGCTCTTGCCAATATTTGAAGTTACCGGCTTGCGTCCTGATCTCAACAAGAGTCGAGGTGTGGCGTTATCACCGAATGATCTTAGGTTTGGCCTAATCAGGTGCATTGCTCGTCTTGCCCGAGATTTGGGCAACCATTTCCTTCACGTTGGTCTTCTTGCCTAGCACGCCCGTCCGCTTGAACAGGAACTCTGAGCAGGCGTGACCGGTCGAGACATTAACTAATTCGAAACCATATTCGCCTTCCAGGAGATCCACGGTCTCCTGGTCGCCCGCATATTCCATCGGCCAGCCTCCGATCCAATCGTGGACATCCACGAACACACTCATTCCGCGTTGAAACTTATAGTCGATGAGTTTCCGGATGAACTTCGGGACGTTACGGATATCCTGCAGAAGGTCGAATCGCCACACATACCAGAGCGCCATTAGGCGCCGCGTGGTAGGGGAGACACGATTGTATTCCTTCTTGACCTCGATCCAAAACTCCTTAGACGGTTGGAAGTCTGCGTCAGCGGAATAGAGAGCTAGGTAGAAAAGTCCACCATCTGCCACGGCGCCTTGCACGTTGCGGATCGCCTGCCACATAGAGCCCGTATGATGAAGGACACCCCAGGAATACACGAAATTCCATTTTCCGAGCTTGGCGATATAGTCCGCGTCGAGCGCATCGCCCTGCTCGACAACCCAGTTCTGCGGTCGTCCAGCCTTTTCCCGTAGTGCAGTCGTGGCCGCGACCGAATTGGGATCGTAGTCGAAGCTGTGCAGGCGGCCCGCTCCTGAACCGTAGGCAGCAAGAGAGTGTAGCCCACTTCCACAACCGACGTCGAGAAAGTCCAGACCCTCCAGGGAGTCCCGCTTCATGAACTCCAGCAGATGCTTCTTTGCCGCTGCAGCACGCTCTGGCGAGAATCTGCGTTTGACGAAGCGGCTCCAATTCTTGCCGAACTCGAAGCGAGGGGTATCGGATTGGTTCGTCATTTTGCTCTCTATATCTGCTCGATTTCAGTGTAACGGCCATAGATGGCAAGGGTGCGCGCGACCATTCGGTCTGCGCTGAATTCGGTTCTCGCGAAGGCAGCACCGGCACTTCCCATACGGGCGCGACGGGCATTATCTTGCCCCAGCTCGATGCACCAGCGCGCTAGTGTGTCCGGCCCGTCGTCTGGCGCAAGAAGCCCTGTTACGCCGTCAACGAGGGTCTCGCCAGCGCCACCGACATCGGGGGCCACCACCGGAAGCCCAGACGCTTGTGCCTCGATCAGAACATTCGGCAGGCCTTCCATCCGTGAAGTTAGGATAAAGATGTCAAAGGCCGAGAAGCTCGCCCAGGCGTCGCGGGTGATCCCAGGCATGAATACTCGGCCGGTCAAGCCACGCTTCTCGATCTCAGCGAGCAGCCCTGGCCGCATGGGACCGTCGCCGAACGCCACAGCGCTGTGCTTGGGATCGGCCCGGATGAAGCGGTCGGCAACCTCGAGCCATAGGTCCGGTCGCTTCTCCTCAGAGAAGCGCAGGATGCCACCGAGCACCACATTCTCATCGCCGAAGCCGAGTTCAACCCTTGCCGCCGGACGATGGGACCGAATGTCCTCCGGGAACTCAAAGCCGTTACGGATCACGCCGATCCGATTCGGGCTGCATCCAATCCAGCGGGCGTAGTCTTTTGCTCCCGTCTCGCTATTATTAACGATAATGGGGTTAGCTCCCGCCATGATCGCCCGATAGCCCGCACGCATATAGGGCTGGAAGATCGCGAAATGGTCGGGCGCGACCGAACGGCCACTCAGGATAAGCCTCGGTACACCGACGAGGAGAGCCGCGAAGCCCGCGCGCACATTGCAGGAATCCATCCAGGTGTGCAGAAGGGCGGGCCGCCGCTCGCGTAGAAAGAGTGCGTAGTCTAGAATGCCCTCAACAACATAATGAAAACCGATGGATCCGTAGCGGCCCCGGAAATAAGCCAGAAGCTGGTCTAATTGCGGGTCGTCGTATTGGCCGCCCGAAGCCTTTACGACATGGACCTCTCCTCCACCGTCGCGGACTGTAGCCTCGTGGAAGTTGCTGACCGGCGGTGTCAAGTTCTCGACTGCGACGCCAACCCTCCAGTTTCCCGAGCGGGCGAGGCCGCGCGCTGAGTAGGCGAGCTGCCGCTCGGCCCCACCTGGTCCGAGCGAACCCGAGACCAGGATGCCGTACCCTGGGTCGAAAGCATCCGGGCGCATGCGCAAGAAGCTCGCCCGCTCCAGGAGTTCGCGGTAACCATCTTCAAAGGAGACCCCGGCAACTCTCAAGGAACGCTCCCCCAGCGGAGCGAGAGCGCGTGATTGGAGCAGCCGGCGAAACATGATGGCACCAGCCTGCGAGCGTAGCCATTCCACGGTGCCTCGGCTCTCGAACTCGGCACCCGAGCCGATATGAACGATTCGGCGCACGCCCTTGATTACAGCTTCGAGCAGGATGCGGCCGCCGATCTGATGGCCTGTTCCAAGGAACAGCAGAGTCGCGCCGGGGTGCAGTCTCAGCTTCAAGCGGGTATGATCAGCATCCAGCCACTCCCCACGGACCGGCAGATCCGGCATGATATCCGAGGGCTTGCGCTGGGCTACCACGCCGGAGATGCGTCCGGATCGCAGGTGCTCCTGAATAAGGACCTCTGGAACGTGAAAGGGGGCAGCCAGCAGCACGGATCCCTCTCCGACAGCCTCGATCCCCCTCTCAACCAGATTCTTGACGTCAAGCATTCGAGACTTACTTTCGGATTTGGAACTTGTAAAAGACGTGCTCGTGCGATGGAGTCCAGAGGATAATACGGTCCTCGATCGTGAAGCGTCGCTCAAGCATCGGCTCAAACCAAGCTCGGTCGATGTGGAAAAGGTGGAAGCGGTCGGCCGGCGCGTAGTCCGGTGATTCCGGCTCGTACGGCCGGGTTCCCGGTTGCGACCCCACCCACATCAGAAGCCGACCCGAGAGCGTCATGACGCGCTTTAACTCATCGAGCGCGCGGTCGAGCGACAGTGCATGATCAATAGCGGTTGCGGACACTACCGTGTCGAACGAGCCGCCCTCCCAGGGCAGATATTCGCTGATCCCACGCCGGACGGGGAAATCGAACGGCGCCTGCAGCGAAAGTGGCTCAAGCCCATGCAGTTGATCCGCCGGGAGATCGGCCAGGTAGACAGGGCGTCCCATGGTACCGCAGCCAACATCAAGGACGGTGCCGAAGGCGTGAAGGTCCACAAAGCTCCTGAACGCTTGCGAATAGGGGTCGGCGGCATGCGCCAGGTTTCCAACGCTCGTCACTGCTATAGCGTCCTCGAGTGTTTTCAGCCGCGTG
>CANEVG010000141.1 GCA_947442095.1 Sphingomonadaceae bacterium | reverse complement strand
GCCGCAGCCGCCGCTGCGTCTCGCCGATCACATCGTTAACCATGCGGCCGATCTGCCCGCGCACAAGTTCGCGCAAGAGCCTCTCGCGCGGGGCGCCGGGAAAGCGCGCTTCGATATCGCGCCACTGGGTTTCCAGCGACGGCAGTGTAAGCAGTGTATCCAGGTTCAGGAATCCCGCTCGCAGGCCATCGTCGATGTCGTGGTTGTCGTAAGCAATGTCATCCGAAATCGCCGCCACTTGCGCTTCGAGCGAGGCGTGCTGTTTCAACTCCAGCGGGAATGCGGCATCAAGCTCCGCGAGCGCCCAGGGCGGCGCCTTAACCGGGCCGTTGTGCTTGGCGAGGCCCTCGAGCAGTTCCCAGGTGAGATTCAGGCCGTCATGCCCGGGATAGGGGCTTTCAAGCCGCATGAGCACGCGCAGGGTATTGGCGTTGTGATCGAAACCGCCGAACCCGGCCATCGCTTCTTCGAGCGCATCTTCCCCGGCATGGCCGAACGGCGGATGGCCGATATCATGCGCGAGGCAGAGCGCCTCGGTCAGGTCCTCGTCGAGCCCGAGCGCGCGCGCGATCACGCGGCCGATCTGCGCGACTTCGAGACTGTGGGTGAGGCGCACACGGTAGTGATCGCCATCGGGCGCGATGAACACCTGCGTCTTGTGGCGCAGACGGCGGAAGGCAATCGAATGGATGATCCGGTCGCGGTCGCGCTGGAACATGCTGCGCGGCCCGCGCGCAGTCTCACCTGCCAGCGCAAACTCGCGCCCACGTGATAGCTCTGGATCGCAAGCCCAGGGTGCGCGCTCCGTCATGGGTTGGACTGCATGATCGGAAGGAGCCTTGATTGGGGGATTCGAGCGCTGCTTAGCCCGGTCTCTTCTCGGGCGCAAAGCCAGTGGCGCAGAGCAGCGCAGAGCTGACGGTGACCTCGATCAACTCCCGATCACCCACGCGCCGCACCGTGGTCACATAGTCGGATAGCGAACGCTTGGGCAATTGTAGGGCCTGCAGCTTGCGCAGTTGACCAATGGTCAGCCGGTCGGTCATCCGCTCGGCCATGCAGGCTGCATTGGGATGCGAGAGGCCCGCATCGACGAGGGCCGTGCGCACCCGACCCTCTGCCAGTTTGGACACGCAGCCCGCCAGCGCGAGCGCCAGCAAGGCTGCGGTTCCAAACTTCGACATCAATGCGCCAGCGCCTTGTTGATATCCTCGACCATCTTCTTGGCGTCGGCGAGGAGCATCATGGTCTGGTCCATATAGAACACGTCGTTGTCGACACCGGCATAGCCGACACCGCCCATCGAGCGCTTGATGAACATGACCGTCTTGGCCTTGTCGACGTCGAACACCGGCATACCGTAGATCGGCGAGGACTTGTCAGTCTTGGCTGAAGGGTTGACCACGTCGTTCGCGCCGATGATGAAAGCGACGTCTGCCTGCGCGAACTCGCCGTTGATGTCTTCCAGTTCGAAGACTTCGTCATACGGCACGTTCGCTTCGGCCAGCAGCACGTTCATGTGCCCGGGCATACGCCCTGCGACCGGGTGAATGGCGTATTTCACATTGACGCCCTGCTTCTTGAGCAGATCGCCCATCTCACGCAGCACGTGCTGGGCCTGCGCCACGGCCATGCCGTAGCCCGGGATGATGATGACGTTCTCGGCTTCCTTCATCAAGTAGGCCGCATCTTCCGCCGCTCCGCGCTTCCACGGACGCTGAACCTTGGCCGCACCTCCGCTACCGGCTTCAGGCGCCGCGCCGAAGCCGCCCGCGATCACCGAGATGAAGCTGCGGTTCATGGCCTTGCACATGATGTAGGAGAGAATCGCGCCCGACGAACCGACGAGCGCGCCGGTGATGATCATCGCGGTGTTGTGCAGCGTGAAGCCCATCGCCGCTGCAGCCCAACCCGAATAGGAGTTGAGCATCGAGACAACCACCGGCATGTCCGCGCCGCCGATCGGGATGATCAGCAGGAAACCGATCAGGAACGAGAGCGCCGTGATCGTGGCGAGTACCCAGGGGCTCTGGTCCACGGTGAAATAGCCGGTCAGCCCAATGATCGCGACCAAGGTGCCGAGGTTAATGACATGACGGCCCGGCAGCATGATCGGCGAACCGCTCATGTTGCCGTTGAGCTTGAGGAACGCGATGACCGAGCCGGAGAAGGTGATGGCACCAATGGCAATGCCAAGACCCATCTCGATGCGGCTCTGCACCTCGATGATCCCATCCGGACCCGAAATCCCGAACGCGTAAGGATTGAGGTAGGCCGCAAGGCCGACAAGCACTGCAGCCATGCCGACCAGCGAGTGGAACGCCGCAACGAGCTGCGGCATATCGGTCATCTTGATCTTGCGCGCGGTGACGAAGCCGAGCCCGCCACCGATAGCGATCGCGCCGATGATTTCGGGCAGGCTAGCCAGCCCATGCGTGGCAAGCGTGGTGACCATCGCGATGGTCATGCCGATGATGCCGTAGCGGTTGCCCGCGCGCGAAGTTGCGGGGCTCGAGAGCCCGCGCAGCGCCATGATGAACAGGACGCCAGCGGCGAGATAGGCAAGGCCTACCCAGGAGGGAGGAGCGACGTGTTCCATCACTTCTTCTCCTTCTTCTTATACATCGCCAGCATGCGTTCGGTGACGGCGAAGCCGCCGAAGATGTTGACGCTGGCCAGCACCACAGCGGCCAGCCCCAGCCACTTCGAGATGGCCGACCCTTCAGCTGCGCCAGCGACCAGTGCGCCGACGACGATGACCGAGGAAATCGCGTTGGTCACCGCCATAAGCGGCGTGTGCAGCGCGGGCGTGACCGACCAGACGACGTAATAGCCCACGAAGCAGGCCATCACGAAAACGCTCAGGATTGAAATGAAGTCCATGTTCTAAAGCCCCCTCACCCGAGCAGTCGTTCGTTGACGACCTTGCCGCCCTGCGTCAGCCGCACGGCACTGCCGATTTCCTCATCGAGCACCGGCTTGCCGGCTTCCTTGTCCCAGAAGGCGGAGAGGAAGTTGAAGAGGTTGCGCGAAAACAGCGCCGAGGCGTCTGCTGCAAGATGCGTGGCGGTGTTGGAATAGCCGACGATCTTGACGCCGTGCTTTTCGACCACCTCGTCCGCGACGGAACCTTCCACGTTTCCGCCTGCCGAAACGGCGAGGTCAAAGATGACCGAGCCGGGCTTCATCGTGGCGATCTGCGCATCGGTGATCAGGCGCGGCGCGGGGCGGCCCGGGATCAGCGCAGTGGTGATCACGATGTCCTGCTTGGCGATGTGGCTGGAGACCAGTTCGGCCTGCGCTGCCTGATACTCAGGGCTCATCTCGGTGGCATAGCCGCCCGCGCCTTCGCCTTCGATGCCGGACACATTCTCCACGAAGATCGGCTTGGCGCCTAGCGACTGGATCTGCTCCTTGGTGGCCGAACGCACGTCGGTTGCCGAAACCTGCCCGCCAAGGCGGCGCGCAGTGGCTATGGCCTGCAACCCCGCAACGCCCACGCCCATAACAAAGACCTTGGCCGCGCTGACCGTGCCCGCCGCCGTCATCATCATGGGAAAGGCGCGGCCATAGATGTCGGCGGCCACGATAACGGCTTTGTAACCGGCAAGGTTCGATTGCGAGGACAGGATATCCATCGACTGCGCACGCGTGATGCGGGGCATGAACTCCATCGCCAGTGCTTCGAGGCCTGCAGCGGCATAAGCATCGACGCGTGCACGCTGACCGAAGGGATCGAGCGAGGCAGCAACCCATGCGCCGGGATTGACCCCGCCGAGCAGATCGACTTCCGGTCCCTGCACGCCCAGCACGATGTCAGCGCCTTGCGCGGCGCTGCTTTCGACGACCTCGGCCCCCGCCGCGCGGTAGGCCTCATCCGTGATCGATGCACTGGCCCCTGCGCCAGCTTCAACGCGGACAGCCGCCCCCAAACCGATGAATTTCTTCACCGTTTCAGGCGTTGCAGCAACCCGGTGCTCTCCGCTGGCCCGCTCCCGCAGGACCGCGATGGTGGTTTTGGCCCCCATTCCCGGCTCAGGAAGCGATGATCATGATGACGACAGCGGTGATCAGCCCGATCACCGGCGTGGCGATCTTGATCAAGCTGATAAAGCTTTCGTAGGTGGCCGTAGCCGCCTTCATGTTGTTGCCCGAATTGTTAGTCGCGCCCATGAGGGTTCCTTCCAGATGCATTGAGCCTGCTTTGCGGCATCCTCTAACCCTCTCGCCCCCTCGGCTCAAGCAGAAGTGATAACCGATCGCTTAATCTGGTCTTTACCCAATTGGGCTAATCCCGCGACTATGCAAAAGGACCGGGGAAACCATGGCAGAGCCTGTTGATCGTCTGCTGATGCTCATTGATGATGAACCTGCGCAGTGCCGGCTGATTTCAGCGCTGGCGGCACGGGAAGGCTGGCGCACGATCATTGCCCGCGATTCCGAGACGGCGATTGCCACGCTTGGAACACGGCAAGGCATGCAGCTTGATGCCATCGTTCTGGATCAATGGGTTCCGGGCGACAACGCCTGCGTTCTGATTGCCGAACTCAAGGCGCGGCGACCGGCACTGCCGATCCTGATGATCACCACCAGCGCCTCGCCGCTGCTCGCTGTCGAGGCGATGCGCGCTGGAGCTTCGGACTATCTGATCAAGCCGGTCGCGCCGGATCGGCTTCTGCAGGCGCTGCGGGCGGCCACCAAGCGCGAGGAATCGCCGGACGAGCTGCAACCGCTGACCGAGAAATTCACCGGCACGCTGGATTTCGATTCGATGATCGGGGCCGCCCCCGGTTTCCGTGCGGCACTCGCCGTTGCTGCCAAGGCAGCGCGCACCCAGAACACCGTGCTGATCGAGGGCGAAAGCGGCACCGGCAAGGAAATGCTGGTGCGCGCGATGCATGCCGCCAGCCCGCGCGCCAAGGCGCCGCTGCGCATCGTCAATGCCGGTGGCATTCCGGCCAACCAGATCGAATCGGTGCTATTCGGCCACGAAAAGGGCGCGTTTCCGGGCGCGTTTGAACGCCACGTCGGCGCGATCCAGCATGCCGACGGTGGCACGCTGGTGATCGACGAGATCGACCGGCTGTGCATGCCGGCGCAGACGCGGCTTGCGCAGTTCCTGCAGCGCGGAGATATCCAGCCCATTGGCGCGCGTCACAGCTTCCGCCTTGATGTGCGGCTGATCATGTGCAGCAATGTCATGCTCGGTGATCTCACCGATCTGCAGCTGTTTGATCCCAGTCTGCTCGAAGCGCTGAGTGTGGTGCATGTCAATCTGCCGGCACTGCGCGAGCGCGCGGGCGATATTCCGGCGCTGGCCCGCCATTTTCTTACCCGTATCGGCGAACAGCCGGGGCTCAGGCCTTTGGGCATCACCGATGGCGCACTGGCCCTGCTTGGCGCCTATGACTGGCCGGGCAATGTCCGGCAGCTGCAGGCCACGCTGTTCCGCGCCGCCGTGTTCTGCGATGGCGAGGCGCTGACGGCGCAAGACTTTCCCAACCTTTCGAGCATTTTGGGCGAAGCGCCGCGCGCTGCGCCGGTGCAGAGCGAAGGGGCCGGCGTCACGCTCTACGCGCCTGACGGCAACTTGCGGCCACTGGAGGAGATCGAGGCCGACGTCATCCGCCTCGCCATCGGCCATTACCGCGGGCGCATGACCGAAGTCGCGCGCCGGCTCGGGATCGGGCGCTCGACGCTCTACCGCAAGCTGTCGGAACTGGGCATCGACAACGCTGCTTGATCGTCAGGCCTTACCTTTGGCCAGGATTTCATTGTTTCTACAGCAAGGAATTCGGATCTAGCCCTGCCGTGTGGCAAACGAACTCGACTTTTCCGGCAAAGTGGCGCTGATCACCGGTGCGGCCTCGGGTCTTGGTGCGGCCACCGCACGCTGGCTTGATGCGCATGGCATCGCGGAACTGGTGCTGGTCGATCTGGACCGGCCCGCTCTCAGCGAACTCGGCCTGTCCTGCAAGGTGACGCCCTTCGGCGGCAATCTCGGCGGTACGTTCCTCGCGCTGCGCTGCGCGATGCGAAGCATGGGCCGCCCCGGCTCAGGCGGCGCGCGCGGCGGCAGCATTGTGCTGACCGGCTCTGTTTTGGGCTTACGTGCCACTGCGCCGATCGACTACGGCGCTTCCAAGGCCGCCGTCGCCAACATGGCGCAGATTGCCGGGCGCGAGGGCGCGCCGCACGGCATCCGGGTCAATGCGGTCTCCCCTGGCGGCATGGATACGCCGATCGGGTACGCGATGGACATGGTTCGCCAGGAAGCCGGGCGGCTCGGCACCCGGACCGCGGCGCTGGAAGAAATGGCGCGCGCCAGCGTACCGCTCGGCAAATTCACGGCGCCTGATGAAATCGCCGGGCAGATCGGCTTTCTCCTATCCGATTTGGCAGCCTTGATCACCGGAACGGTGCTGGTAAGCGATAGGAGGTATTCGATCTGAGCCTGGGCCCCACCGGGCCGCTTTAGGAGCCAGCGCCGTGTCCCAGCAGAAGCTGCTTGAAGGCATTCGCATTGTCGATCTGACAACCGTGGTGTTTGGCCCATACGCGACCGAGACGCTCGCCGATCTGGGCGCGGATGTGATCAAGGTGGAAGGGCTGACAGGCGACGTATTCCGCCATACCGGCCGCCCGCGCGGTGCGCCGGGCATGGGAGTCTGCACGCTCAATCTCAACAAGGGCAAACGCAGCCTTGCGCTCGACCTCAAGACCGAGGAGGGCAAGGCGGCGCTCTTGGCGCAGCTCGCCCAGGCGGACGTATTCATCCACAATGTGCGCGGCAAGGCGATCGAACGGCTTGGCTTTGGCTATGAAGCGGTGAAGGCGATCCGGCCCGATATCATCTATGTCCACTGCGTGGGCTTCGGCTCGGGCGGGCCTTATGCCGATCTGCCTGCCTATGACGATGTGATCCAGGCCGCGACGGGCACCACCAACCTGCTCTCGCGCGTCGATGGCAATCCCACGCCGCGCTACTTTCCCTCGCTGATCGCGGACAAGGTTTCGGGCCTGCATGGCACCTATGCGGTCATGGCCGCGATCATTCACAAGCTGCGCTTTGGCGAAGGGCAGTTCGTGGAAGTGCCGATGTTCGAGGCCTTTGCGCATTTCATGATGCAGGAGCACCTGTTCGGGCTGACGCTGGTGCCGCCCCAGGAACCGGCCGGTTATCCGCGGCAGCTCGATCCCTTCCGCCAGCCCTTCCCCACTGCCGACGGCCATATCGTGATCGTGCCTTACACGCCCGATTCCATCGATGCGCTGATCGAACTGATGGAAGCGCCGGAACTGACGAGCGACCCCCGGTTTGCCAATTATGGCTCGCGCATCCAGAACATGAGCGCGTTCTATCAGGAAATGGCGCTGCGCACGCCGAAGCGAACGACGGCGGAATGGTCACGCCTGATGATCCAAAATGATATTCCGGCTATGGCAGTGCGGGATCTGCAGGATGTGCCGGATGATCCCCACCTCAAGGCGGTTGATTTCTTCCAGCAGCGCACCCACCCGACCGAGGGCGAGTACCTCAAGATGCGGGGACCGGTGACATTCTCGGTGGGATCGTTCGAAGTGCGCCCTGCCCCCGCCATTGGGCAGCACAACGAAGAGCTGGGCGCGCCGCCGGTTATGCCTCGAGCTGGCTGAAATCCATCAGCGCCCCGTCGCGCAGACCGCGCCACACGCGCAGCGCCTGCACGGTTTCGGTCACATCGTGGACGCGCACCAGTTGCACCCCCGCATCAAACCCGCGCGCGGCCAGAAGGACCGAACCGCCTAGGCGCTGATGGGCGGGTGCCTCGTTTGAAAGCGCGCCGATCATGCGCTTGCGGCTTGCGCCAAATAGCAAGGGCTGACCCAGCGCATGAAACAGAGGCAGCGCATTGATGAGCGCAAGGTTCTCGGCCAGCGACTTGCCAAAGCCAATGCCCGGATCGAGCAGGATCTTCTCGCGCGCAATGCCGCCCGCGATGGCCGCGTCGCGCCGCTCGCGCAAGGCATCGAACACATCGAGCACGACATCGCCGTAGTCGCCATCGGCGTGGAGGTCCTTCTCGCCGCCGGGTGCATGCATCAGCACCACCGGCACGCCGCTGGCGGCAATGACTTCGACCGAACGCGGATCATGGCGCAGCGCGGAAACATCGTTGACGATATGCGCGCCCGCCGCCAGCGCCTCGGACATAACGGTCGAGCGGCGGCTGTCGATGGAAATGGCCGCGCCGCTGGCCGCAAGCCTGCCTATCACGGGTACAACGCGCTTGACCTCATCGCCTTCCCACACGGCTGGCGCGCCGGGCCGAGTCGATTCGCCGCCGACGTCGATGATCGCCGCTCCTGCTTCCAGCATGGCAGAGGCGTGCTCGAGCGCCGCATCAGGCGTGTCGAGGAATTTGCCGCCATCGGAAAAACTATCGGGCGTGACGTTGAGAATGCCCATGACTTGTGGCTGATCGAACCGCAGCAGCCGCGCGCCGCAAGTGAGCGGGGCAT